>JBDTTD010000188.1:0-5122 GCA_039930805.1 Gemmatimonadales bacterium
CGACAACGCGGCCACCAGCCAAAAGCCCCAGGTCGTAATCGACGCTGTTACCCGGTTCTATACCGCCGAGAATGCCAACATCCATCGCGGGGTGCACTACCTCAGTGAGCGGGCCACGGTAGCCTATGATGAGGCGCGGGAGACGGTGGCTCGATTCCTCAACGCCCGTTCCAGTCGGGAGATCATTTTCACCCGGGGCACGACCGAGGGGATCAACCTGGTCGCCCAAAGTTACGGGCGGACGCACCTGAAGCCCGGCGACGACATCGTTATAACAGCGATGGAGCACCACTCTAACATTGTTCCCTGGCAGCTCGTCTGCGAGCAGACGGGGGCGACGCTTCGGGCCGCTCCGATCAACGATCAGGGGGAACTGGATGTGGATGCTTTCGAGCGCCTGCTGGGAGACCGTACCCGGTTGGTCGCCGTGGTGCACCTCTCCAATGCGCTCGGCACCATCAACCCGATCAAGCGGCTGATCGCGCTGGCGCATGCTCGCGGAATTCCGGTGCTGGTGGATGGTGCCCAGGCGGCGCCGCACCTCCACGTGGACGTCCAGGATCTGGACTGCGATTTCTTCGCCTTTTCAGGCCACAAGGTTTTTGGGCCCACCGGCGTGGGGGTCCTCTATGGTAGAGAGAGCCTTCTGGAGAAGATGCCGCCGTACCAAGGTGGTGGTGACATGATCGCGACTGTAACACTACAGCGGTCTACTTGGGCTCCCTTGCCGGCCAAATTCGAAGCTGGCACTCCGATGATCGCCCAGGTCATGGGCCTCGGCGCAGCGCTGGAATATGTGAACGGGGTGGGTCTGGATGTCATTGCCGCGTGGGAGCACGAGCTTCTTGAGTACGCGACGGAGCAGGTAAGCCGGATCGACGGGATCCGGCTCATCGGAACGGCGCGGGAAAAGGCCAGTGTGCTGGGGTTCGTGCTCGAGGGCGTTCACCCCCACGATATCGGCACGGTGCTCGATGACGCCGGGGTCGCGATCCGCGCCGGGCACCACTGCGCCCAGCCGGTCATGGAGCGCTTCGGCGTTCCGGCCACCGCCCGCGCGTCTTTTGCCTTCTATAATACCCGCGCCGAAATCGACACCCTGGTTGATGGTCTCATGACTGTCAAGAAGATGTTCGCTTGATGGCTAGACTCACCGCCCTCTACCAGGATCTTATCCTGGACCACAATCGGGCTCCCCAGAACTATCGACCGATGGAAAATGCCACTCGGAAGGTGGAAGGGAACAATCCACTCTGTGGCGACCGTTTGACTGTATGGCTTCGGATGGAAGGCGACGTCATAGCCGACGTGACCTTTCAAGGATTGGGCTGCGCGATCTCTATGGCGTCCGCCTCCCTGATGACCAGCGCAGTCAAGGGGAAAACCAGGGCTGAGGCCGAGACACTCTTCCAGCGGTTTCGGCGGCTGATCACCGGCTCCATTGAAGAGGCAGAGGAGGAGACGCTCGGGAAGCTCGCGGTCTTCTCCGGGGTTTCGGAGTTTCCGATCAAGGTCAAGTGCGCCAGTCTTTCCTGGCACGCCATGAAGGCTGCCCTGGACGAGCCCGACGCCGTGGTTTCGACGGAGTAGGCGGAACGAGGGAAGGGTTCAGGTCGGTATCCCAATACTCATGCTATATAAGGAAGAAACAGAGATGCCCTACAATCCCGCACTTGTCACCCCCATGCGGACCGAAGTCACCCGTCTCGGCGCCAAGGAGCTCACTACCGCCGCCGAGGTCGATGCCGCCCTGGGCGACCAAAAGGGGTCCATGCTGGTTTTCGTGAACTCGGTTTGCGGGTGCGCCGCGGGGAATGCCCGTCCAGCCCTCGCCCTGGCCCTCCAGCACAACGTCGTGCCCCAGCAAGTTGTGACCGTATTCGCTGGCCAGGATCTGGATGCCGTCTCCCGTGCCCGCCAGTACTTCGGCGAGTATCAGCCCAGCAGCCCGTCCATGGCGCTCCTTCGCGACGGCGAGGTGGTCCACTTTGTCCATCGCCACCAGATCGAGGGCCGTTCGCCCCAGTCCATTGCCACCGAGCTGTCGGCGGCGTTCGACCGGTTCTTCGGCGCGGCGGTCTAGCCCCAATGTCCGGTCACGTTTTTCACCCGGGTCACGCTGAGCTGCACGGTATCACGGTGGTGGTCGAGACCAATGGATCCCTGACCTACGTGGGCCGGTACGACAGCGAGGATGAGCGCGGGGTGCTCCTGCTGGATGTCGGCGTGCATGATGCCGCGGCGGCGGGTGTGCCCAAGGAGGAGTACGTTCGGAAGAGCGCCAAGTTCGGGATCCGAAGCGACCACAAGCGGCTGGTAGTCCCGGCCGCGGAGGTCGTTCGGGTCACGCGCCTCGGAGAAATACCGTAAGGCCAAAGCACCTCAGCCGCCGTGCCGAGGTGCCCCCGTCAAGGGTTCCCGTCCTAGTGTTCGGTAGATGTCGGCAGAATGTCATTAGGCCGCATCTTCCCCGCAAATCCAATAGATTCACCGGCATGGATCGGTATGACGTCATCGTGATCGGCGGCGGCCACGCCGGCGCCGAAGCCGCCACCCTCGCCGCGCGCCGAGGGGCGAGAACCCTTTTGCTGACTCAGAATCTCGAAACCATAGGTCAGATGTCGTGCAATCCCGCGATCGGCGGGATTGCCAAGGGCACCGTTGTCCGCGAGGTCGATGCGCTCGGTGGGGTCATGGGCCGGGCCACTGATCTGGCGCGGATTCAGTTTCGAATGCTGAACAAGTCCAAGGGTCCCGCAGTGTGGTCGCCCAGGGCACAGTGCGATCGAGGCCTGTATCGCCGAGCCGTTCGCGCACTGCTTGAGCAGCAGCCGAACCTCGAATTTGCGCAGGGGACGGTGGCCAGCTTCGTGGTGTCGGAGAGATGTATTGATGGTGTCGTGACGCTGGATGGGAGGACGTACTATGCGCCAGCTGTCGTTCTCACGGCCGGGACGTTTTTGAGAGGGCGAATTCATCTGGGACTGGATACCCAGGTTCCCGCTGGCCGAGCCGGTGAGGCACCGGCTACCGAAATCGCGCAGCAGATCGACGAGCTCGGCCTCACGGTCAAACGATTCAAAACCGGCACGCCGCCGCGGATCGACGGCCGCTCAGTGGACCTGTCTTGCATGCTTCGCCAGGACGGAGACCCGGGGCCATTCTGGTTCTCGTTCTATCATCGCGACCGGCATCCAGAGCAGCGGCCTTGTTACCTGACGCACACCGGGGCAGAGCTCCAGGAGATCGTGCTCCGGCACCTCCGCCAGTCGGCACTGTACGGTGGGGCTATCAGCGGACGAGGGCCGAGGTACTGCCCATCCATAGAAGACAAGGTCCTGAAGTTCCCCGATGCGAAGCATCACCAGGTGTTCCTGGAACCGGAGGGGCTCGATACGTCGGAGATGTACGTCAATGGTCTCTCGACGTCGCTGCCTCCTGCGGTACAGCTGGAGTTCCTCCGCAGCGTCCCCGGCCTCGAGCAAGTTCTCATGACTCGGCCTGGCTACGCCATCGAGTACGACTACTTCCCCCCGACGCAGCTTTACCCGACGCTCGAGTCGAGACACCTTCCCGGACTCTTCCTCGCAGGCCAGGTCAACGGCACCACGGGATACGAAGAGGCTGCCGCACAGGGTGCAGTTGCAGGCCTCAATGCATCGGCCCGGGCGCTGGATCTCGAGAGCATCGTGTTTGGGCGGGGGGAGGCATTTCTGGGAGTATTGACCGACGATCTCGTCACCAAAGGGGTGGACGAGCCCTATCGCTTGTTCACCTCTCGATCCGAATACCGGCTCCTGCTCCGACAAGACAATGCACTCCGGCGGCTGGCTCCTATCGCCGAACGGCTGGGTACGCTGAGCCATAAGGAGCTCGCTCTGACTAAAAGCAGACTGAGGGATGAAGAGGCGGTCCAGGCTGTGGCCGAAGCAACCACCATCTCTCCAGCCGTCGCGAATCCCATCCTCGGCGAATTCGGCTCACCCGAGATCAGTGAGACTATGCGAATCGCCGACCTCGCCCGCCGGCCCGGTGTCTCGCTGGCCCAGCTTCTTTCCGGCGTCGGGATCGATTGCCGGGATGATTCGGCCGGCTGGGCCGACATCGAATTTAAGTACTCCGGGTACCTGGCCCGTGAGCGTGCGGCGATAGTGAAGCTGACGCAGATGGAAGAGTTCTCTATCCCGGCAGACCTTGAGTACCGAGAACTGAGGACCCTTGCCATTGAGGCCAGAGAAAAGCTTCACCTGCTTCGCCCCGAGACCCTGGGGCGTGCGAGCCGTATTCCCGGCATTTCCCCCAGCGACCTCCACGGCCTCGTCCTGGAAGTCACCCGTAGAAGATCCCGCGACGGGCTGGCGGCTGTTTCACGTGAAACACACAAGGAAGCAGGCATCGCTTCACCAAGCTCGGCTGGCGAGGACTCCGTTAAGCCGGTCCTCTAACCTGCGCCTCCCCAAGCTGGCTCCCCGAAGGTCTCCAGCTACACAGCGGCCGACGCGTTTGATCTCTCAGGGCGACGCCTTCCGGCGACTCAATGCCAGCGAGCGCGGCGAACGAAGTCGACACTCGTCACCGCGAGAGTGCACCGGCTCGCACTCAGTATCAACCTATCGCTCGCCTCCCAGCGCATGATCCCCCCGAGGACTGGGGGTCCCGGGCCAGACGGCGCTGGTCAGTCCCATGGCCAAGGGATGGCATCATCCAACTCTATCCAAGCAGACACTCCGGTACGCGCAACAGTCGGCCATCGGCTCGACCATGAGTCGAGGCTGCCCGGTTCCAACCCAGCTCCACCGGCCGCGAAGTCGCTATGACTTCCGACTGCACGGCCAGGGGATCGCGATTGAGTTCTCTCGGAAGGGATTCAGGGATCGACCGGCAGGCATGAGGAGCTGAGAAACGGCGTCATAGGCAACGATAATGAAAACACGAAGACACCAACTTCGCGCAGGAGATTGCACGGCGCGCGCAATGTCCTATATTCGTGTGTTCCTCCGTTGTGTGGTCGACTGATCCCGACCGCCCAAGATATCTTAGACAGTAAGTGACTGAGATAAAACCACTTAGAGGCTAATAACGTCCATGGCCCATGTCATAGCAATAGCTAACCAGAAGGGTG
>JBDTTD010000189.1:0-5047 GCA_039930805.1 Gemmatimonadales bacterium
CCGCTGTGAATCGGTCGCAACCACCAGCTCATCGACCAGACCGTGCTCCAACACACGCTCAATGACCCGGGTGATCAGCGGCTCACCTGCCAGAGGCTGAAGCGGTTTGTTGGGGAGGCGGGTGGAGCCGAGACGAGCCGGAATCACGCCCAGGACGCGCATCACGGAACTTAATAAAGAGGGGGTCCCGAGTCAAAAGTTGTGCCGTGCGAGCTGAGAGCTTGGAGCTGGGAGCTAGAATATTGTACGTCAAAGAGTTAGACAGTCGCGCCGTTGATCCCGGCCAGGGAAAGAAAGTTGGCGAGCAGGCGCTTGCCGTGCAGGGTGGCGACCGATTCCGGATGGAATTGAACGCCATAGATAGGGAGTGTCCGGTGGCAGAGGGCCATGATCTCCTGCCGGGGCTCGCGGTCGCTCGACCAGGCCACGATCTCCAGCTCGGCGGGGAGCCCGTCGGGCGAAACGACGAGCGAGTGATACCGCATCACCTCTACCGGCGAGGGGATGTCATCGAAGAGGCGGTGCCCGGTATGCGCCACCATCGTGGTCTTCCCGTGCATGAGCCGCTCGGCCCGCACCACATGGCCACCGAATGCTTCACCGATGGCCTGGTGGCCGAGGCAGACGCCGAGAATGGGTGTTAGCCCAGCGGCGGCGCGAACCAGCGGAACGGAGATGCCGGCCTCACCGGGGGTACAGGGTCCGGGGGAGATCATGATGGCCTCGGGCCGCAACGCGAGAACCTGCTCCACAGTCAACGCGTCGTTGCGGTAGACCACGGGATCAGCGCCCAGCTCACCGGCGTACTGAACCAGGTTGTAGGTGAAGCTGTCGTAGTTGTCGAGGACCAGCAGCATGGGCCAGAACCTACCGGGGGGGAGCCGGGGGCTTCGGGGCCGCCGGGGGCGCCGGCTGCGCGATCACCCGACTGGCGGAGTCCCCGCGGCGACGGCCTTCGAGCCGAAGCGAGTCAATTGTGCGATGCTGCACGGCCTTGACGGCCACGGCGGCATTGACTGAGTCGGCGATGAGCCGGGCGGCAGCGACGATCGAATCCACCTGGGCCTCATCCACGACGTTGGTGGAATCGTGGTCGAAATCGAGATTCTGAAGCTCGCGGACCATGCCCCGGGAGAGGAAGAGCGGAACCGTCACGCCGCCGGGATGAAAGACTGCCTGGCCGTACTCGACCAGGTCTGAGCTGGTGGAGTCGTTCTTGGCGCACCAGAAGGTCCCGTGGGCAAACTGACCGCGCTTGGCGCCGACGCTGACTCCCTTGCTACCGGCCTTGTCGCTGTCGAGGTTGGCGGCCAGGCGGCAGCCCTCCAGGCCGCGAGCCAGCAGCGAGTCGCTGAGCTTTACTTGCAGCTCTACACTAGTCACGCTGTCCGGCTTTTCCCGCTTCATGGTCAGCCGCTGGAGCGTGCCCAGCTTGTCTCCGTTGAGCGTGAACGGGATGAAGGCGAGTGGGATGCTGATCGGGCCGCTGCCGTGAACCACCCCGTGCACGCCGCTCAGGCCTCTACGCACGACGGCGATTCCCACCATGCCCAGCATGAAGATGGCCGCCGCGCCGAAGGCGATCCGCAGCCAGTAGCTTCGCATAGACTCCGCCCTCCGGTAGTGCGGGTGATATGTTTCGCCCTACGTAACGACGTTGCAATCCGGAAAGTTTCAGCGCAACCGGGGATGCCCGTGATCGAAGTCGAGGGGCTGCAGAAGCTGTATGGTGACTTCCCCGCCGTCCAGGGGCTCTCTTTCAGGGTCGGGCCTGGAGAGGTCCTGGGACTGGTCGGCCCGAACGGCGCGGGCAAGACCACCACCATCCGAAGCATAGCCGGAATCATCATTCCCAGCGCCGGAACCATCCGGATCGCGGGTCACGACCTGGCCCGGGACCCGGTGCGGGCCAAGGCCGCACTGGCCTTCATTCCGGACGAGCCCCATCTCTTCGAGTACCTGACGGTCGAGGAACATCTGCGGTTCGTGGGCCGCCTCTACGGAGTGACCGACGTCAACCAGCGGATCCCCGGGTTGCTGGAGGAGATGGATCTCACCGAGAGACGGGGCTCCTTGCCGGGTGAGTTGTCCCGGGGAATGAAGCAGAAGCTGGCCATCGCCTGCGGGCTGCTCCACGAGCCCCAGGCCCTCCTGCTGGACGAGCCGCTCACCGGCCTGGACCCAGTCGGCATCCGCCGCATGAAGGCGACCATCGTGCGGCGGGCCGCGGCCGGGGCTGCCGTGATGCTGAGCTCCCACCTGCTCCACCTGGTAGAGGAGATCTGCACCCGGCTCCTCGTTCTCCAGCGGGGCCGGGTCGTAGCACTAGGTACCACGGCGGAGATCATCGCAGGCCGTCCGCACCTGGGGAACCGGAGTCTGGAGGATGTCTTTCTCGACCTGATCGGGCAGGACGAGGGCGCCGAGCTGTGATCCGCATGTTCGGCTATCTGACGTGGCGCTCGGCACACAATCGAATCGCCCGCCAGGCGCGCCACCTCAGGAGCCCGAGATACGCGGCGGCGCTCCTGCTGGGCCTGACCTATCTCTGGTTTTTCGTCCTCGCCCAGCGGCCGACCGCCACCGCCGACCTCGCCAATCCCCGCTGGCTCGAGCTGGTCGGTGCTCTTGCGTTGCTCGGCGCCGTGGCCTGGGGCTGGATCTTCGGGGTGGAGCGGCGGGTGCTCGCCTTCAGTCCGGCCGAAGTCACCTTCCTCTTCCCGGGACCGGTCTCCCGCCGCGGCCTGATTCAGTTCAAGCTGCTGCGCACCCAGCTGCTCATTCTGTTCAACGCTCTCCTCTGGACCCTGATCCTCTCACGCGAGCGCTTCGGGGTGTCGCCCTGGCTTCGGGTGATCTCGATCTGGGTGCTCCTCACCACGCTCTCCCTTCATCGGCTGGGCGCGTCCTTCGTTCGGACCAGCCTGGCCGAGCACGGGCGATTGGGGCTCAGGCATCGGGTCGTGTCGCTGGTGATTCTGGGCGGCGTGCTGGTTGCGCTGGCCTGGAGCATTGGAGAAGCGCTGCCGCGGTTTGCCAACGCTGATGCCCGCACGCCACTCGGGTTTCTGTCCGCCCTGGGAGAGGCCGCGGCGCAGCCACTCCCCACCGCGCTGACCTATCCCTTCCGGCTGATGATCCGGCCGCTCACCGCGCACAGCGTCTCCGCCTGGCTCGACGCCCTGTGGCCGGCGCTGATCCTGCTGGTGCTGCACTACATCTGGGTGGTGCGGTCCGATACCGCCTTCGAGGAAGCAGCCGCCGCGGTGTCCCTGCAGCGGGCGCAGGCGCTCTCGGAACGGAGGGCGGGTCGCCCGGCGCCCCGGGCGGGCGCGGGAGTCGCGCCTCCCCTGTTTCGACTGGCGCCCGACGGGTGGCCTGCCGGAGCGATTCTCTGGAAGAACCTGGTGGCGGTGACGCGAACCCAGCGGCTCCGGAACGCGGGAATCGTCCTTGCCGGTGCGGCAGCCATCGTGACGGCCCTGTCGTTCGAGCCGGAAGGAACGCTGGCCGAGATCGCGGGGTGGTTGGCCGTCACCTGGGCTGGAGCCATGACGGTCATCGGTCCGCAGTGGGTGCGCAACGATCTCCGAGGCGATCTCCTGAAGCTGGATATGCTGCGAAGCTATCCGCTGCGTGGCGGCTCGGTGGTGATCGCGGAGGTGGCGGCGTCGGCCCTGGTGCTGACCGCCGTCCAGCTCTCCCTGCTGGTTATCGGCTACCTGGCGTTCCTCGGCAACCAAACGATGGAGCCTGCGCTGGAAGAACGCACCCTGCTGCTGGTTGCCGCGTTCGTATTCCTGCCGGGCATCAACCTGATCGGTATGCTGATCCAGAATGGGGCCGCCCTGCTCTACCCGGCCTGGGTTCGGCTCGGAGCGGGCCGGCCGGCCGGGGTGGAAGCGCTGGGACAGAACATGCTGATGATGGTGGTTTTCGTCGCGATGCTCGCAGCCACCCTGGTGTTGCCCGTGGCCATCGGTGGGGGACTTTATCTGCTGCTGCGCGGTGCGCTGTACGGCTGGGCGGTCCTGCCCGCTACGATACTGGTCCTCGGCATCATGGCCTTCGAGGCGGCTCTGTTGGTCGATTGGCTTGGCGGAGTTTTCGAGCGAACGGATCCGGCGGCGGTGGGAATTGGGTAGGTGAGGGCTATTGGCTATTGGTCATTGGCAAAGCCGAAAACAAAAACCCCCCGTTTTCGGAGGGTTTCTGATTTCGGCGCAGCCAATGGCCGATAGCCAACAGCCTTCTCCAATCAGCTGGGCCCCGTACCGCCCATCGGCTTCGAATCAGGCAGCAACTTCTTGACTTCGCGGTCGAGCGCGGAGAGCGACTCGTTGACCTTGTCCTTGGTCTCTTCCCAGGTGCGGTCGGTGGCCGCATTGAGGCGAGAGATATCGCGACTCACGGCCTTGCGCGCCGCCCGCACATCTACCACGGCGCTGTCCCGGGCGTGATCCACTCCACGCTTGGTGTCGGCCTCGATCCCGGCAATCTGCTCGTCGAGCTTCTTGAGCTGCAGGTCGACATCGCGGCGGAAATCGTTCCGCTCCCCAAAGGTGTAGTCCCGGACCTCGCGCGCCTCTTCCTTGACCTCGTTGGCACCTTCCCGAGTCTCGTCGCGAATATCCGCGGAGATCGAATCGAGGTTGCTCGCCGTCTCGTGACGATCGCGGGGGCTGCAAGCGAATGCAGTTGCCATCAGCACCGCCGCAGCGGCGCATTTGATCTGCCTCATGTAGATCCTCCTGGTCGTCCGTTGGCATGCGTTGGAGTACGGATCAGGATACCCATGGAGGGGGATTTTAGAGGTGAGCTAGCTCACCGGAGGCCAGTGCCGCGCCAACATCAGGGCGCAATACGGTGCCTGCGTATGCGTTTACCACGAAGGGACGAAGGACAACATGTCAAGCTTCACTTCACAGTTAAGGCTTTCGCCCTCGTAGCTCACTGGCACGCTTACCTGGCGCTCCACCGGAGATACCCCTCAGCCAAAGCTCCTTACAGAGGGCAACCTCGTATACAGATTCAAGGAGTCCAGGTC
>JBDTTD010000190.1:0-5040 GCA_039930805.1 Gemmatimonadales bacterium
CCCTGGCCCGGCAACGTGCGGGAGCTGAGCCACGTCATCGAGCGGGCGGTGCTCTGGAGCCGGGATACCTCGCTCAACGTCGAGCACCTGTCCGTTTCTGCCCCGATGGGGATGGCAGGCGAGCGGCCGGACCTCGCTGTTGATCGGGAACCGCCCATCGAGAGCGGAGACCTGACCCAGGTAGAGCGCTCGATGATCGAACGGGCCATGCGTGAGGCCGGGGGCAATCAGACCCGGGCGGCCCAGCGGCTGGGGATCAGCCGGGACACGCTGCGCTACCGGCTGAAGAAGTTCGGGATCGGGGCTGGGTGAGAAGACCCTGATTGGTTGAGATCCCCCAATTGCCCGCCCTTCGACCAATCGTCCCGTCCCCTCCATCGAAGGGCTCAACTCCATTTCCCCAATCACATTACAGATAGCTCACCGCTTGTTGCTCGAATTGGCACGCGGCCTGCTTTATCACGGGCGTGGTCGGGTCATACAAGGGTCCGACTGGGTGAAAACACCCACGCAGCTCACTGAGCCACCTTCTTATCACTGCGGAGCTACACATGTCCTGGACCAAACCCGAAGCTGAAGTCGTCGCGGTCACGATGGAAGTCACTGCTTACGTCGCGACGCTCTAACCAGAGCTGAGACCAAGGGCTCGCGAAAGCGGGCCCTTCGGCTGTTCAACGTGCATGTCGTCTTGCTTGGGACCGCCGCCGGCGGTGGCTTTCCGCAGTGGAACTGCTGGTGCCCCACCTGCCGGGTGGGCCGCTCTGCTCCTCATCGAGCCCTGAGGCGGAGCCAATCCTCGACCGCCGTCAGCGTTGACGGCGAGCGCTGGTTTCTTCTGAACGCCTCGCCTGATGTGCGCCATCAGCTGGACTGTCTTCCCGGTTCGATTCCCGCCGACACCCGCCACGTGTCGGTGGACGGAATCGTGGTCACCGACGCCGAGCTGGATCACACATTGGGTATCGTGCTGCTGCGTGAGGCGCGTCGTCTCCAGCTCTACGCCACCCAGGCGGTCCGACGGATCCTGGACCAGGACTCCAGAATCCTCCCGGTCACGCAGGCGTTCGCACAGGTCGTGGTGACCGAGATGGTGCTCGATGAGCCGGTGCCGCTCCGCTACCGGGACGGCACCGCGAGTACCCTCTCGATCCTGCCGTTTGAAGTTCCGGCAGGGCCGCCGAGGTTTGCGCTGGAGCACGCGACGGGGCATACGGTGGGGTTGATTCTGCGCGACGATGCAACTGGCGGGTCCTGCGCCTACGTCCCTGGGTGCGGCGAGCTGGATCGGTCGCTCCTGGAGCGTCTGGCCGGCACCGATCTGCTCCTGTTCGACGGGACGTTCTGGACCGATGATGAGTTGATCTCGCTTGGCATCGGGGATCGGCGAGCTCGGGAAATGGATCACCAACCGATCTCGGGACCTGACGGAAGTCTGTCCCAGCTCGCCGGCCTCTCTCGCCCAACCAAGGTCTATACCCACATCAACAACACCAACCCGATGCTGGTGGAGGGCTCGCCTGAACGGCGCCAGGTCGAGCAGGCCGGCCTCATGGTCGGGCACGACGGCATGAGTTTCACGGTCTGACGATCATGACAGCCACTCTCAGCGCCTCGTACCTGGCAGCGCCGCCTCCACCCGCGATCCCCGCGCTGGAGCGTCCGCTCGACCCCGAAGCGCTGGCCGATGGGCTCCGCTCATTCAGCACCTCGTACTACGCCCGGCACCCATTTCACCAGCTGATGCACGAGGGGCGGCTCACCGCGCCACAGCTCCAGGGCTGGGTGGCGAACCGGCTGGCCTACCAGCGCGCCATTCCGCGGAAGGACGCCGCCATCATCGCGAACTGTCCCGAGCCGGAGGTACGGCGGGAGTGGCTCCAGCGGATCATCGACCACGACGGCGCCGCTCCAGGCACCGGTGGCATCGAGCTGTGGATCCGGCTGGGTGAGGCGCTCGGAGTTCCCCGGGAGGAGATGGAGGATGAGCGACACGTCCTGCCGGGTGTCCGGCTCGCGGCCGAATCATACGTGACCTTCTGCAAGACCAGGCCGTGGATCGAGGCGGTGGCCTCATCGTTGACCGAGCTGTTTGCGCCCGACCTCATGCGCAAGCGGATCGCGGCATTCCCGGAGCACTACCCGTGGATCAGGGCTGAAGCGCTCGAGTACTTCAAGAGCCGCCTGATCCAGGCCCCGCGCGACAGCCAGCAGGGTCTCAGACTGGTGCAGCTGCACTGCACCACGGTCGAGACCCAGCAGCGGGCCTTCCACGCGCTGGCGTTCAAGCTGGAGATGCTGTGGGTGATGATCGACACCATTCATAACGCCTACCGGGTGTCATGACCGCGACTCCCGACTCCCGACTCCTGACTCCCGAGTCTGCGCCCAAGCTCTGGCGGATGGCGCGCCTGCAGTACGATTCGGTCCGGCAGCGTCCCGTGCTCCTGTACCCCGAAGGCGCGGTTCTCCTGAACGACACCGGCGCCGCCATTCTCGAGCTTTGCAACGGGAGCAACACGGTCACCCAGATCGTGAGCATTCTGACCGAGCGCTATCAGGCGGACGTGAGCGGCGATGTCACCCAGTACCTCTCTCTCATGGCGGAACGGGAGCTTATTCGTGCCGGGTGACGTCCCTACCACGCTGCTGGCGGAGCTGACCCACCGCTGTCCGCTGCACTGCCCCTATTGCTCCAACCCGCTGGATCTGATCCGGGCGGAGAGCGAGCTTGCCACCCACGACTGGAAGCGGGTCTTCACTCAGGCCCGGGAGCTCGGCGTCCTGCAGCTGGGCCTGTCGGGTGGGGAGCCGCTCCTGAGGAAGGACCTGGAAGAGCTGGCCGGCCACGCGCGGCGGGAGGGCCTGTACTCGACCCTGGTGACATCAGGACTGGGGTTGACGAGAGCCCGCGCCGAGCGGCTGAAGGAAGTCGGACTGGAGCACATTCAGATCTCGATTCAGGACTCGGATCCGGCTGTAGCCGAGCGGATAGCTGGAGTTCGATCGGTGAAGCACAAGCAGGCCGCTGCTGCCATCGTCCGGGAGCTGGGGTTTGCCTTTACCGTCAACGTGGTGCTCCACCGGGCCAACCTCGATCGGATTGGTGAGCTCATCGATCTGGCCGCCGATCTCGGAGCCGACCGGATCGAGCTGGCCAACACCCAGTATTACGGGTGGGGACTCAAGAACCGCGCGGCCCTCATGCCCACCCGGGAGCAGGTCGAGCGCTCGCGGGAAATCGCCGAACAAGCCATACAACGCTATCGCGGCCGGATGCAGATTACCTACGTACTTCCGGACTATTACGAGCTTTATCCCAAGGCCTGTTATGGCGGCTGGGGCAAGCTCTATCTGGTGGTCACGCCGAACGGCATGGTGCTCCCCTGCCACGGCGCTACCGGGATCACCACGCTGAAGTTCGATGACGTGCGGAGTCACTCACTGGAGTGGATCTGGCAGGAGTCGGAGGCGTTCCAGGCCTTCCGCGGGGACGGCTGGATGAAGGAGCCCTGCCGGACCTGTCCCCGGAAGGCCACCGACTTCGGTGGCTGCCGCTGCCAGGCATTCGCGCTCACCGGCGACGCGGCGAACACCGATCCGGTCTGTACCCTGAGCCCACTGCGCCGGGTGGTGGACGAAGCGCTGACCGAGTCATCGGGGGAGATCCTGGAGTACAGCTACCGTTCCCTCGCCGGCGAGCCCCAGCGCGGGTGAGCCACCTCGCGCCGGCCATCCACACCGAGGGGCTGGGGCGCGACTACGGTAAGACCCGAGCGCTCGATGCCCTCGATCTCGTGGTGCCTCAGGGTGCACTGGTTGGACTGCTCGGGCCCAATGGTGCCGGCAAGACCACGGCAATGCTCCTGCTGGCAACCCTGCTGGCCCCGACCCGGGGCAGCGCTCGCATCTTCGGCCACGACACCGCGAGAGACCGCCGGGCGGTGCGGCAGCGGCTGGGGCTCGTGTTCCAGGAAACCAGCGTCGATAACCTGCTGACCGTCTCGGAGAACCTCCGCTTCGCCGCGCGTCTGGCCGGATTAGGTGGAAGGGCGGCCCGCCAGGCCGTCGCAGAGGCGGTGACACGCACTGGCCTGGCGGACCACACCGCAATTCCCGCGGGACGGCTCTCCGGTGGCTGGCGCCGGCTGCTGGATATTGCCCGCGCCTCGTTGCACCAACCCGATCTCCTCATCCTCGACGAGCCGACGGTGGGGCTCGACCCGGAGCACCGGGACCGGGTCTGGTCGCTGCTGGAGCAGCAGCGCGGCCGGGGAACGACGATCCTCTTCTCGACTCATTATCTGGAGGAAGCAGAGTCGTCGGACCGGGTGGTGTTGTTGTCATCCGGGCGGGTGGTGGCTGACGATGAGCCGGCGGCACTCCGCGCAACAGTCGGGGAGGAGGTGGCGGAGATCGAGGGCCCTGGTGCCGAGCGCCTGGTCAAGGCGCTTCGCGGACTCGGCGCCGCGGCCAACAGCATCCGAACCGAGCGCGGCTTCCGTATCGGTCTCACCGGCTCCCGGGACGCGGTGGTCGAGCTGGCCGGCTCCGCGCCCGGCATCAAGCGCTTCTCGTTGCGCCCCACTACCCTGGAGGATGTCTACTTCGCCCTGACGCAGAGCGCTCCGACGGACAACAACGTTAGCCACGGATGAACACGGATAAGACGGATTGCCCCGGTATGCCGAAACCCTCCTCAGCCATAACGAGTCAGACAATATTTTGTTTAAGAGCACACCAGTGCAGTACGAGTCCGCGGTGTTTTTGACATGAGCTCGCTCAGCACGATATACGGGATCATAGCGAGAGACCTGACCCGCAGCAGCCGTCAGAAGGGCCGCCTGCTGGGTGGGATCGCGCGGCCACTCATGTGGCTGCTCCTGGTGGGCACCGGCTTCAACGCCATCGCGCGGGTCGGCGGCGGCGTCTCCTACCAGGCCTTTGTCTACCCCGGCATCGTAGTGATGGCTGCTCTCTTCGGCGCTATGCTCATGGCCATCTCGACGGTGTACGACCGGGAGTTCGGCATGCTGCGGCTGA
>JBDTTD010000191.1:0-4980 GCA_039930805.1 Gemmatimonadales bacterium
TCAGTCCAGACGAAGCGAATGGTCTTGCCTCGAATCTCGGCCGCGCGTTCCACGTCGTTCATGCTGGATCTCCAGTTCAGAGTTGTAATCGAGCGCCCCACTTCCCACCAGTACAGCTCCTCGGCAGATTGCTCATTCCACTATGACCGGAACGTCAATGCGCCTCCCCTCACTCGTCAGCCTGGCCCAACGCGCCAGGGAAGTGCTGCTGCGGTTTCCCTGGACCCTGGCGGCGGGTGTCGTTGCCGCGGTTGCCGTCGTGGTGGCCACCACCAAGTCCGCTGACGTGCAGTGGGTACGCATTGGCATGGTCGCCGCACTGGGGCTCCCTCTGACCATTGCTATGACGCTGCTGGCCGAGGAGCGAGGCTGGTCCTGGAGACTAAGCGCCGCGCTCAACGCCGGAGCTGTGCTGCTCCTCGTTCTCTTCTATCTGATTTGGCCGGGGCCCGAGCAGAAGCACGAGGTGATCCGCTACCTCCAACTGAGTGCGAGCTTGCATCTGATGGTGGCGTTCCTGCCCTTCCTGGGCCGGAACGAATCGCGCGCCTTCTGGCAGTACAACCACCGGCTCTTCCTGTCGATTCTCCGTGCCGGGGTGTTTTCGCTCGTGCTTTATGTCGGGCTCATGATCGCGCTGGTCGCGCTCGACAAGCTCTTCGGGGTCGACGTCCCTGAGCTGGTATACCCCCGGCTCGGCATCGTAATCCTCTTCATCGTGAACACCTGGATCTTCCTCGCCGAGGTTCCTCGCGGCCTGTCCGAGCTCGCGTCTGACACCAGCTATCCAACTGTCCTCAAGGTGTTCGCGCAATACATTCTTACCCCCCTCGTCTTCACCTATCTCTTCATCCTGCTGGCATATCTGGTCAAGATAGTCGCCAGCGGCGAGTGGCCTTCAGGATGGATCGGTTGGCTGGTTACCAGTGTAGCGGCGTCGGGACTGCTCGGGTTTCTTCTGGTGCATCCGCTTCGAGACGACGCCGACGAGGGGTGGATCCGAATCTACGCCCGCTGGGTCTTCATCGGCCTGATCCCATCCGCCGTGATGCTGCTGGCTGCGTTCTGGAAGCGCATCCTGCCCTATGGCCTCACCGAGCTCCGCCTGCTCGGCATTCTGCTCGGCATCTGGCTTCTGGCCATCGCCGTCAACTACACGCTGAAACAGGAGGCAGGAATCCGTCGAATCCCGGTGACGCTGGCGGCACTGCTGCTTCTCACCCTCTACGGGCCACTCAGCCTGACGGCGCTCTCGCTCCGAAGCCAGGGCCGACGCCTCGCTGATCTGGTCGCCGGGCCGCGTGAGGGCAGCAGGACCGACCGCGAAGCCAGCGCCGCACTGCTGTTTCTCCTGGAGCATGGCGACAAGGAAGGGGTGGCTGCCGCCGTTCCCGGGACGCTTCCGGCTCTCGACTGGGACTCGATTCCCCGCTCCTATCGGCAACGGCAGCAGGCTGGAGCCCGCGTCCTCGCCGGCGTCCAGATGAATTTCGACGAGTATTCGCGCGGTAGCGCCGCAGCCCACCTTCATGGAGACCAGGTTCACCTGAATGCCCTGAGGAACAGGGCGACACCAAGCGCGGGATACGATTGGGTGCTGGATGTATCGTCAACGGATGCGAAGCCGCGGTTAGCTGGAGCGGACTCGGTCCATGTGTGGTTCGACACCACGGTCTCCGTCGCTCGCGTGGCAGTCGGTCCTGACTCGCTCGCGTTCGACCTCGGCCGGCTCGCCGGCGCCGTTGCGGGAAAGTCGGTCCTCACCCGGAACGACATTCCCACCGAGGATCTCCGATTGGAGGCTGTCACCAGCCGGCGCCGCGGAGCGCTGGTCCTCCAGGCACTGAGGGCCCGGCGCACGGGCGACTCACTACGGGTGGAGAGTTGGGAGGGGAAGCTCCTACTCGGAAGACCAGGCAGGTAAAACAGGTGGAGGTCGATTGCCGGGGGGATGTCAACCGGCAGCGGCCTGCCCGGCCGCCCTCCCCGTGGCCCAGGCCCAAAGGAAGTTATACCCACCGATGGGACCGAATGCGTCCAGCACTTCTCCGCACAGGAAGAGGCCTGGATGAGGCCGGCTCTCCATGGTCCGAGGATCGATCTCCGCCAGACTCACCCCGCCTCCAGTCACCTCGGCCTTCTTGTAACCCTCGTCACCCGTCCAGGGGAGATCGCCCCGCACCAGCACGTCGATCAACCGAAGCCGCTCCTCTCGCCCAAGCTGCGCCAGCGGCCGGGACTGAGGCACCCCAGCCTTCTCGATCAGCGTATCAGCCAACCGCTCAGGAAGCTCGCGCCGTAACGCGCCGGCCACCGTACGAGTACCCTCCGGCTTGAGGGCGGCCTCCCATCCGGCGTCGTCCAGTGCAGTCCACCTCACCGAAAGACGAGCCTCTCCCTTTTCCTCCGTGCGGGAACGCGTCACAACGTGGGAAATATCCAATACCGAGGGGCCGCTATAGCCCCGATGGGTAAACAGGAACCCGCCGGTGGCGCTTGCCCGGCGAGTGCTGTCCCGGGCCGTGATGGTCACCGGCAGCGAAACTCCAGCCAGTACGCCGAAAACGGACGGTTCCGCCACCACCGGCGTGAGGGCCGGGTACGTGGTATGGACGGTATGCCCCAACGACGCCATCATGGCCAGCCCCCGGCCGTCGCTTCCCGTGCTTGGCACCGAAAGCCCGCCACTGGCTACCACCACCGCGTCCACCACAAGTGGCGGCCCGCCGTCGCGCTCCACCCTCCAGCGGCCGCCTGCGGGAGTGAGCCCGGTGACCGTCGTCCCGGGGAGGAACTGCGCCCCCCGGCGGGCCGCCAGCGCCAGCAGGCCATCGCGCACGTCGCGGGCGCGGTTCGATGCCGGAAACAGCTTGGCCGACTCTTCCTCCTCGACCAGCGACAATCCCAGCTCGCCGTTGAAAAAGGCGATCTGCTCCGCCAGCGGCCAGGAGCGGAGCATCTTCCGCAGCGTGTTGGGCGAGGAATCGGTGACGAACCGGCGCTCGTCCACCCGCGCGGGGAGAATATTGCAGCGGCCGCCGCCGCTGATGAGGATCTTGCGGCCACCGTCCCGGGTGCGCTCCAGCAGCAGGGTATCCGCGCCGGCGGAGGCCGCGAAGATGGCCGCCATGGTGCCGGCAGCGCCCGCTCCGATGACCGCGACTCGGGTCAACGCTCGATCACTTCCGGGGCTGTACCAGGAGGCGTAAAACCCTACGCGGTTGTGGGGTCAATGGGTGGGTCACGCGACACAGAAATCTAGCCACGTCACGGATAAACTTTCGCTCTGACTGTTCTCCCCAGACCCGCGAGCTGCCTGAATGCCAAGAATTGACCGCCCGTCATCCCGCCAGTCGGTCAAGGACTCTACCGGTCTCGTCCACGTGCGCGGAGCACGGGAGCACAATCTCAAGAACGTAGATCTCGATATCCCGCGTGATGCCCTGGTCGTCTTCACCGGCGTGTCCGGTTCAGGCAAGTCGTCCCTGGCCTTCGGCACCCTGTACGCCGAGGCGCAGCGGCGCTACCTCGAATCGGTGTCGCCCTATGCCAGGCGGTTGTTTCATCAGATGGCGGTGCCGGAAGTCGATCGCATAGACGGTTTGCCGCCGGCAGTGGCGTTGCAGCAGCAGCGGGGCTCGCCCACCACTCGCTCATCGGTGGGAAGCGTCACCACCCTCTCCAACCTGCTTCGGATGCTGTACTCCCGTGCCGGGGCCTATCCCCCCGGCCGGCCGTTGTTGTACGCGGAGTCCTTTTCGCCCAATACCCCCGAGGGTGCCTGCCCTCAGTGCCACGGGCTCGGGCGCATTTACGAGGTGACTGAGCGTTCCATGGTCCCGGATGACACGCTGACCATCCGTGAGCGAGCCGTCGCCGCCTGGCCAACCGCCTGGCAAGGACAGAATCTGCGCGACATTCTAACGACCCTGGGCCACGATGTGGACCGTCCGTGGCGCGAGCTCCCCAGGAAAACGCGGGACTGGATACTCTTTACCGATGAGCAGCCCACGGTCCCGGTCTATGCCGGGTACACCCGGGACGAGGTGCGGCGCGCGCTCAAGCGCAAGGAGGAGCCCAGCTACATGGGCACCTTCACCGGCGCCCGCCGCCACGTGCTGCACACCTTCGCGAACACCCAAAGCCAGCTGATGAAGAAGCGGGTGGCGCAGTACATGCTGAGCAGTGTGTGTCCGCTGTGCGGCGGCAAGCGGCTGCGACGGGAAGCACTCTCGGTAAAGTTCGCCGGGATGGACATCGCGGAAATGTCTCAGCAGCCGCTGAAGCGATTATCCGAGATCTTTCGCCCCTATGCCGAGGGAACCGTCGGCGGAATAGCAAAGCTGCAGAGAGAGCATCCGGAGAAGGCCGTCGTCACCCAGCGCATCGCCCAGGATCTGGTGGCCCGGCTCGGCATCCTGCTCGAGCTTGGGCTGGGCTATCTGTCGCTGGATCGGAGCACGCCCACGCTCTCCCCCGGCGAGCTCCAGCGCCTGCGGCTCGCCACCCAGGTGCATTCCAATCTCTTCGGGGTCGTGTACGTGCTGGACGAGCCTTCCGCCGGGCTCCATCCGAGGGATACCGAGGCCCTGCTGGGGGCTCTGGACCGGCTCAAGCTCTCCGGTAACACTCTCTTCGTCGTGGAGCACGAGCTGGACGTGATCCGTCACGCCGACTGGGTTGTGGATGTAGGGCCGGACGCGGGTGTGCACGGTGGGCGCATCCTTTATAGCGGCCCCCTCGAGGGTCTGGCGCAGGTCGAGGAGTCCAGAACTCGCCGGTATCTCTTCGGCGGCAATGCGTTCCAGCCGCACACCCCGCGAACAGCGAAGGGCTGGCTGCGCCTCAGCGGCATCACCCGAAACAACCTGCACGACCTGGACGTCGCGTTGCCATTGGGGGTTTTCACCAGCGTCACCGGCGTCTCCGGCTCGGGCAAGTCGAGCCTGGTGAGCCAGGCGCTGGTCGAGCTGGTGGCGG
>JBDTTD010000192.1:0-4949 GCA_039930805.1 Gemmatimonadales bacterium
TCTGCTCGTAGTCAGCGTCGGAGTAGTCTTCGTCGTAGAGATCCTGGCGAACGCGGAGGCCGGTCTGGGTGATGAACTGGTCGGTGGAAGGATTGAGTTGATCGAGCATTCGAAGAAGAGCCACGAAGTTAGGGTTACCCGGCGCCGGCGGAGTGCCGACGAACAGAGCCTAGTAGAATAGCGCCCAAAGCCTTACAAGGCAACGTCCGGCCCTCTATCCTCCACGGTCGGGCCGATCGAGCTCACCTACCGATTAGAGAAGGAGTGTTACATGGACCACGCTGACGTGGTTTCCCTGCTGGCCGCCACCATATGCGCCGGGCTTCCCGAGAAGGCGAAGCCCACGCATCAGTCCGACTACGATCGCCTCGCCGTGCAGGCCTGGGACCTGTACAACGCGGTACAGCTCGCCTCCACCGAGGCCGCCAAGCGGCTGGCCGCTCGCCGGTAGTGCCGCCACAGCTGGAGGTCAGCACCGGCGAAAGATCGGGCGGGCCCGCTCCACGATGAACTGAACCTGCTCCGGAAAGCCCATAGTGGTCGTGTCCAGGTGCACGGCATCCTCCGCCGGGCGGAGCGGCGCAACCGCCCGGGTAGAGTCGGCATGGTCGCGGGCGGCCAGGGCAGCTGCTTCGGCGTCGAGGCCTTCCGGCTGCACCGCAGTGCCGCGCTGGCTGAGGCGCCGGCCTGCCCGCGCCTCCGGTGACGCGGTCAGGAAGATCTTCAGATCGGCATCGGGAAACACCACCGTTCCGATGTCCCGCCCGTCCACCACGACATTCTGGCCGGCCCGGACCATCGCCCGTAAGCGGGCGTTGATCCACTCACGCACCACCGGGATCGCCGAGATGGCGGAGACCCGCGACGTGACTTCGTCGGATCTGAGCGCTTCGTCCACCGGCTCCCCCTCCAGATAGGCGGCAAAGCCTGCCCCGTCGGGTTGGAGCATCAGGCCTCGATCTTCCGCGGCCCGGAGCAGGGTCTCCGGCGCCAGATCACGGGCCGGGTCGTTCCCCCGAATCCCCTGCCGCGCCAGCTCGCGCAGCCCAACCAGAGTCATCCCGCGGTACAGCGAGCCCGAGTCGAGGTGGCCAAACCCCAAGGCATCTGCTACGGCGCGCGCCGTGCTCGATTTGCCCGAGGCCGAGGGCCCGTCAATCGCGATGACGCCGCCGGAAAGCTGAGACTCGATCGGCAGGCTCTATTCTCCCATAGGAGCGTTTCCCTCTGTGTCGCTTGAGAGTAATCGGGCGCGAGGCAGGTGAGAAGCAGCCGGTACGGGTCCGTGAGTCATTACCTTAGGCAGGAAACCTCGGGCTCTGGTCCACGTACCTCAGAGAGAAGGCGCGTCTTGCGGCACCGGATCTTCGTTGTCTATGTGGCTCTCATGGTAGTGGCGTTTCTGGCGCCGGCGCCCTCGACTCCTCTCGCCGAGACATCCCACCTCGACAAGCTGGTCCACTTCGGAATCTTTCTGGGGTTCGCTCTGCTCCTGCATGTGGATCGCGCACCGAAAGTATGGTTGACCCTCCTCGCCTCCTTCGCGTTCGCGGCGGCCGTCGAGCTGGTGCAATCGGTCCTGCCCTACCGGGAAGGTGATGTGTGGGATTGGGTGGCCGGCGCGGCGGGGGCCATCGTGGCCATCGCTTTTATCCCTTTGTTCGGGCGGCCCGGGCGCGGCCGGCGCGGGGGCTGATCGCCCTCAACGTCTCGGGAAATCCGGGAAAACTCACCGCGGCACAGGCCATGTCGTCGATTGTGATGTGTGAGCCGGGCACCAGGCCGAGCACCGCGAAGGCCATGGCGAGCCGGTGATCGCCGGCGGTGCGCACCTTCCCGCGGGGAATGCGATCGCCGCCTTCCACCACCAGATCATCGCCCACTACCTCGGCCCCGGCGCCGATCGCTCGCAGGTTTTCCGCCATCAGCCCCAGCCGGTCGCTCTCCTTCACCCGGAGCTCGCCGACCTGCCGGAAGGTGGTCGTGCCGGAAGCTCGAGAGGCCAGCACCGCAAGAAGGGGGATCTCATCGATGAGTCCAGGGATCTCTCCCGCGCCCACCTCGGTACCTCGGAGCGGTGCCGGACGGACAACGAGGTCGCCCACCGGCTCTCCAAAGCGGTCGGCCTGGTTCTCGAGCTGAACGGCCGCTCCCATCCTGGCCAGCACATCGAGGAACCCGGTCCGGGTCGGGTTCAACCCCACCGCTGAGATCAGGAGCTCACCCGCTTCCGCCAGGGTAGCCGCACCCACCAGAAACGCGGCCGACGAGGGATCGCCCGCTACCTGGACATCGAAGGGCTCCAGGTGTCCCCCGGGGGTGAAGCGGATCCAACCATCTTCCTCCGCCACGCCATACCCGAACGCCCGCAGCAGCCGCTCGGTGTGGTCGCGGGAGCGGCCGTGCGGTTCCCGGAGGGCGACGTCCACTTCTCCGGCCATGCCGGCGAGCAGGATCGCGCTCTTGATCTGGGCGCTGGAGACCGGCATCTCGTAGCGGAGCGGCCGCAGGCGCTCTCCTCTTATTGTGAGCGGCAGTCCGTCACCGTTCTGTTCGCTGAAGTGCGCGCCCATCGACGCCAGCGGGACCGTGACCCGGCGCATCGGCCTGCGGCGCAGCGAGCCATCCCCGGTGAGCGTGGCGGTGAACCGGTGGGCCGCCAGGAGACCCAGCAGGAGCCGGGTGGTCGTACCGGAGTTCCCGCAGAAGAGCGGTCCATCCGGGCGGCGGAGCTTTCCCCTGCCCCGCACCGTCACCGGCACACCGGGCCGAAGAGGTGACAGCTCGGCCCCGAGCTGTCGCAGCACTCGCGCACTCGAGCGGGCATCGAGCGACGTGAGCGCTCCCCCGATGTGGCTGGTTCCGCGGGTAAGGGCGGCAAGCAGGAGGACCCGGTGTGTGATGCTCTTGTCTCCGGGCACGCGTACGCTGCCGGCGACGTTCATCGCTCGATTCCCTTACGAAAGGCCTGTGCCGAGGCCAGGTAAGAGCGGAGCCCGGCCTTGTCGCCGGCGGTCAGCAGACGCCGGAGCTCCGCGAGGTGAGACTCGGTCTGCGCCAACGCCTCGCCTACGGCCGGCTGATTGTAGAGGAGAATATCCACCCACATGTCAGGGTTGCTGGCCGCCAGCCGGGTGGTATCTCTGGCTCCGCTTCCGTATGACACGCCCGCGAGGCCGCACTCGGCCAGGGTCCGGGCCAGCGCGTAGGCCACCGCCTGGGGCAGATGGCTGGTCCAGGCTAGCTGGCGATCGTGGTTCTCCGCACTGATCAGAACCGGGGACGCTTCCATCGTGTGTTGCCAGAAGCTGGCAACGCTCCCGGATGCCCGGTGCCCGTTGGCCGTCCCAGTCTCGCAGATGTAGACCACGCAGCCGCGAAGCCGGTCCGGTCGTGCGGACAGGAACCCGGACTCATGGGTGCCCGCCAGGGGATGCCCTCCGGCAAACCGGTCGCCCAATCCGACCGTCACCGCCTGCTGGACCACCGGGACCTTGACGCTGCACACGTCGGACAGGATCGCTTCCGGCTCGAGAGCGGAAGCGAGCTGAACGATCAGATCGATGGTCGCATGCGGCGGCACGGCCAGCACGACGAGGTCCGCGCCACGCACCGCAGCGACCGGCGTGTCCGCCAGGTCGGTGATGGCCGAAGCCTTGAGCGCCTGGATGCCCTCGGATCGCTGAGGGGAATAGCCCACCACCCGGCGGACACCGGCCAGGCGGGCCTGCCAGGCCAGTGAGCCTCCAATGGCGCCGAGGCCGATCACCGCGAGAGAAGTCGGGCGCACCTACTCAAGCCTCAAGAGACTGTCCACGTTGCCCGAGGTCGGCGAACAGTGTACTGATATGGCACCCAAAGGAGAGCGGCGTGCATGGCAAGGATCCTGATCGTGGAAGATAGTCCGGACAACATGAAGCTGTTTCGAACCATCCTCACGCTCAAGGGCCACGAGGTGACCGGTCTCCTTGGGGGCGACGGTTTGGTCGACACCATCGAGCAGGGATCCCCCGATCTCGTCCTGATGGACATCCAGCTTCCAGGGAAGGACGGCTTTGCGCTGCTGCAGGAGATCAGGCAATCGCCCGTTTCTCGCGTTCGGGTGATCGCGCTGACCGCCCACGCCATGACGGGCGACCGCGAGCGCGCGCTGGATGCCGGCTTCGACGGGTACATCACCAAGCCGATCGATATTCGGAACTTTCCCGAGCAGGTGCAGAAGGCGTTACGAGGGGAGCAGCCCGACCGGTAGGCCTGGCAGACCAGTAAGGCGTTGCGGACTCACGAGTACCGCCGCAGCAGCACCAACGAGTGCGGGGCGAGGTTGATCCGGTTGGTCCCAGCCGGAACCTCGGAGCCCGAAGTATCCAGCATCTCGGTCCAGATCCCCGGACGATTCAGATTCGGCAGCATAAACGGCTTGGACCGCCCTCCGCCGTTCAGCAAGAGCAGTATCTCCTCCGGTTTAGTCTGATCTCGTCCAGGCTCGATCTCCCCGGTAGCGTCGCCCCGAATCAACATGCCCAGCACGTGGCTGCCGTGGTCCTGCCAGTCGGCTTCGGTCATGGTCTGCCCGTCGGGCCCGAGCCAGGTGAGATCATCCCCCGCGTGAAAGAAGGTGCGGCGGCGCAGCAGGGGACTCGCGGCACGGATGGCAAAGACCTTCCGGGTGAATTCGAGAAGCTCCTGATTTTCCCGGGAGAGCTGCCAGTCGATCCAGCTGAGCGGGCTATCCTGACAATACGCGTTGTTGTTCCCCCGCTGGGTGCGGCCCAGCTCGTCGCCGTGGGAGATCATCGGAACCCCCTGGGAGAAGGCCAACGTGGCGAGAAAGTTTCGCTTGACCCGCTCCCGGATGTGCACCGTGCGAGCTACGTCCGTGGGACCCTCGACCCCCCAGTTGCGGCTGAGATTGTGGTTGCTGCCGTCGCGATTCTCCTCCCCGTTCG
>JBDTTD010000193.1:0-4920 GCA_039930805.1 Gemmatimonadales bacterium
AGGTCCTCGTCCAGGATCTCGCGCTTGCGCTCGGCCAGCGCGGTGAATCCCTGGTACAGGGCGGCCAGCTCGTCCTCGGTGAGCTGATACCCCAGCTCCTGGCAGCGGCGCTCCAACGCGTGCCGCCCGGAGTGTTTTCCGAGCACCAGGGTCGAGTGTGGAATGCCGACCATCTCGGGCCGGATGATTTCGTAGGTGAGCCCATTCTGGAGCATCCCATGCTGGTGGATGCCCGCCTCGTGGGCGAAGGCGTTGCGTCCTACGATGGCCTTGTTCGGCTGGGGGAAGACACCGGTGAGGTAGGAGAGCAGCTGGCTGGTCCGATAGATCTCGCGCGACTCCACCTTGCACTGGAACGCCACGGCTGCCCCCCGAACCCGGCTGGCCATGACGATCTCCTCCAGCGCTGCGTTCCCCGCCCGCTCACCGATTCCGTTCACCGTGCACTCGACCTGGGCCGCTCCCGCGGAGATGGCGGCCAGGGTGTTAGCCACCGCCATACCGAGGTCGTCATGGCAGTGGGCGCTGAGGATCACCCGGTCGCTGCCCGGCACCCGCTCGCGCACGTCCCGGAACATCGCCGCGTACTCGGCCGGCATCGCGTAGCCCACGGTATCGGGCAGATTGATGGTCGTGGCTCCCTCTTCGATGGCGGCCTCTACCACTCGGCAGAGAAAATCCGGATCGGTGCGGCTGGCATCTTCGGCCGAGAACTCCACGTCGTCGGTGAACTGGCGGGCCCGGCGGACGGCCACACGCGCCATGGTCAGGACACCTTCGCGGGTGGTTCGCAGCTTTTCCCGGATATGCAGGTCGGAAGTGGAGACGAAGACGTGGAGCCTGCCCCGGGCCGCCTCGCTCAGCGCCTCACCGGCCAGCTCGATGTCCCGTTCGGTGCATCGGGCCAGCGCCGCAATGACCGGACTCCGGACCTCGGTGGCAATGTCGCGCACGCTCCGGTAGTCGCCTTCCGAGGCGGCGGGGAAGCCGGCTTCGATGATGTCCACGCCGAGCGCGTCGAGCTGGCGGGCGAGGCGGAGCTTCTCCTCGGGGGAGAGACTGTTGCCGGGGGCCTGCTCACCATCGCGCAGCGTGGTATCGAAGATCAAGACTTCCGGGGTTGCCATACGTCGCTTTCAGGTTGACGGTCAAAAGAAAAGCGCCGCGGACCTCTTGGTCCACGGCGCCGTTGAACTCAGTCGAGACTTACTGTCTCATGCAGGCACGCCGCGGACCCCTCGCTCACCGATAAGGACGGTAAGCAGGACGCTAAGGAGGACGACGACGAGGAGCATGGGCTGCATGACCATGAGGCTACGGCCTTTCGAAAGGCGTGTCAAGGGCAGGCGGGCCCGCATCGGGCGCGCGAGTCACCCCGAGCGGATGCGAGGGGTCGTCCGATGAGACGTCCACCAACCAGTCCTTCCCCAGATCGTTCCATTCGGGATTCATTGAGTCGATCATCGCCACCTTCTCGGCTCTTGCTGGCCAGGATGTAGACGAAACATTGCGTAACACGTTAGCCACTGCGGACCAGGCAAGGGTGGCTCGCAAGCGCCGTCCGCCCGCCCGTCCACCTTGACACATGCATCGCGATGCATAATAATGCGTCATGCGCAAGCCACTCGCCCCAGTCCTTCTTAGCGTCAATCTCAATATCGTCCGCTCCAGGGGGGCGACCGGGTGAGTTAGCGTGTTCACGTTAACCCCGGCCCGCTCCCAGATGGAGCGGGCCTTTTTTCTGGCCTCACCGGCGGCCTCTCCGGTCGCTGAGGCAGGACAACTCAGGAGCAACCATGGCCAATGGGCAGCGGATCCACCCGGCCGGTTCTCGTCAGCACGACCGACGACACGCCGCCACTCGCGCAACAACCTCCCTCGACTCCACCCGTGAGCACGATGCCTGCGGCGTCGGCTTCGTAGCCGCGGCCTCCGGCACCCGCAGCCATGAGGTGATCGCCATGGCGGTCGAGGCCGTGGCCCGGGTAGCGCACCGCGGCGCGGCATCGACCGACCTGTCCGGCGATGGCGCGGGGCTCCTGACCCAGATCCCCCACCGATTGTTCTACCGGGACTCATACCGGCTGGGACTTCATCTGCAGCCCGGGCTCCCCTTCGGCGTGGGAGCCTTTTTCCTGCCGCCGTCGGGTGAAGCGCTGGCTGCCTCGGTCAGGATGATCGAGTCCGTGCTCGCCCAGGACGGCATCCCGATGCTGGGCTGGCGGGACGTGCCGGTGAATCCGGCCGCGCTGGGCCCCACGGCTCAGGCCTCCTGCCCGGCCATCCGCCAGGTCCTGGTGGGCCGGCCGGCACTCACCCCCGACGACGATGCCTGGGAGCGCGCCCTTTATCTGGCCCGCCGGGAGATGGAGCGACGTGCGGAGGAGGCCGGGCTGCCCGGGTTCTACGCCTGCTCCATATCCTGTCGCACCATCGTGTACAAGGCGTTGCTCACCGGTACTCAGCTCCCGTCCTTCTTCACCGATTTCCGGTACCCGGAGTACGAGAGCGCCATCGCGGTCTTTCATCAGCGATACTCGACCAATACCCTGCCGAGCTGGCCCCTGGCGCAGCCGTTCCGGCTGCTGGCGCACAATGGCGAGATCAACACGCTGTGGGGCAACCGGAACGCCATGACGATGCGGCAGCCGATGCTCGCGTCGCCGCTCTGGGGTGAGAAGATCGAGCGGCTCCGGGAAGTCATCTGGCGGGACGGAAGCGATTCGGCGAGCCTCGACAACGCCATGGAGCTGCTGGTTCGTTCCGGCCGCGACCTGGTCCATGCGTCGATGATGACGATTCCGCAGGCCTGGGAGAAATACTCCGACCTCGATCCCGGTGTGAAGGCGTTCTACGAGTATCACCAGTGCATCCTGGAGCCCTGGGACGGTCCCGCCGCGATCGCCTTTACCGACGGCCTGCTGGCCGGCGCCGCGGTAGATCGCAACGGGCTCAGGCCCTGCCGCTACAAGGTGCGGGCGGACGGACTGGTGGTGGCCGGCTCCGAGGTTGGCCTGGTGGATCTGGATCCGCGCGAGGTGGTGGAGTGCGGCAAGGTGGGGCCCGGCGAAGTCCTGGTGGTGGATACCCGTCGCGGAGAAGTGATCCGCAACCTCGACGCCAAGCGGGAGGTTGCTGGGCGCCGCCCCTACGCGCGCTGGGTGGCCCGCTACATGGCCACGCTGGCGCCCGATCCCGCGAGAGTTCCGCTTACCCACACCGGAGAATCGTTGCGGCAGCTGCAGCAGGCGTTCGGCTATGGCGCGGAAGACCTGCGGATCGTGCTGGAGCCGATGGGCAGCACCGGCGGCGATCCGGTCTGGAGCATGGGCGATGACACCCCGATCCCCCCGCTCTCGGCGGTGCCGCAGAGCCTCTACGCCTATTTCCGTCAACGGTTCGCACAAGTCACCAACCCGCCCATCGATTCCCTGCGCGAATCGATGGTGATGTCACTCCGGATGCACCTGGGCCGGCGCGGCTCGCCCTTGCTGGAGCGGGCCTCGTACGCCCGCATGCTCCGGCTGGAGCACCCGATCCTGCTGGCGGAGGAGATGGCCGCCCTCCGGAATGTGGCGGGGTTCTCGACCGTCACCATCGATGCGGTCTGGAATCCGGCCAAGGGAACCAGCGGGCTCAAGTCCGCCCTCACCGCGCTGCGCCGTGCAGCGGAGCGCGCGGCGCGTAGGGGGGCGCACATTCTCATCATCAGCGATCGCGCCGCCACCGACGGCCGGGCGCCGATCCCCATGCTCATGGCGATCGGAGCAGTGCGCCAGCACCTGGTGCACGTCGGCCTCAGAGCGCGGGTCGGTATCGTGGCCGAGGCGGGCGATGCGTTCGATATCCACCACTTCGCCACGCTCATTGGTTATGGCGCCGAGGCGGTGCATCCCTGGCTGGCGCTGGAGAGCATCGATGGGGTATTTGGAGAGGCTGCGGGGCAGCGGGATAACAAGGCGCGGCAGCGGGGCAGCGAGGCAGAAGAGCATCCAGACCCAGCTCAGGCTCGACTCAGCTATCGAAGCGCCGCCGAGAAGGGTCTGTTGAAGATCCTTTCGAAGATGGGAATCTCCACCCTCTCCTCCTATTGCGGGGCCCAGATCTTCGAGGTCCTCGGCCTGGGCAGCGAGGTGATCGCGTCCTGCTTTGCGGGTACCGCCTCGCCGCTCGGCGGAATCGGTTTCGAGGAGCTGGCCGAGGACGTTCTGGCTCGGCATGAAGCGGCGTACCAGATCGTGGAGGAAGCCGCCACACTCCCGGATCACGGGCGCGTGCGCTTCCGCAAGGAGGGCGAGGATCACGGTTGGGCGCCACAGATCGTGATGGCGTTGCAGCAGGCAACCGGAAGCGGAAGGAAGACCGGCGGACGGACGGACGGGCGGACGGAATACGATGCCTTCCTGGTCAAGAATACCGCTCGACGGCCGTCCGGGCCGCGGGATCTCCTGGCGGTTAAGCGGGGCGACGCGATTTCGCTGGAGCAGGTCGAGCCGGCCGAAGAGATCCGCCGCCGGTTCGTGTCCTCCGCCATGTCGCTCGGTGCGCTCTCGCCCGAGGCGCACGCCACGCTCTCCATCGCCATGAACCGGATGGGCGCCCGGTCCAACTCGGGCGAAGGCGGCGAAGATCCGGCGAACTACCACGGAATCGCCAATGGAGACCGGGCCGACAACCGGATCAAGCAGGTGGCATCCGCACGATTCGGCGTGACCACGGAATACCTGACCCGAGCCGAAGAGCTGGAGATCAAGATCGTCCAGGGAGCCAAGCCAGGGGAAGGCGGACAGCTGCCGGCGCACAAGGTGACCGATCTCATCGCCCGGCTGCGGCACGCGGTGCCCGGCATTCAGCTCATCTCGCCGCCGCCGCACCACGACATCTACTCGATCGAGGACCTGGCCCAGCTGATCCACGATC
>JBDTTD010000194.1:0-4909 GCA_039930805.1 Gemmatimonadales bacterium
CGCCCAAGCGGACGGATCTGGAGCCAGTCACCCACGAAGAATGCCACTGAATCCGCCCCCCATCTGGCTGGATCCCGCACCGCCTGGGCAAGCAGCCGGGGCTTGCCGTCAGCCCCTACGACACACAGGTCTCTTCGGACCTTACAAGGCACCACACGACTGAAAACCGGGTCGCCCAGCAGCACCGCCAGGGTCGACTCGGCGCGCGCGCGCTCAGCCGCAGGTACCGGACGAGGGTCCGGCTCAGCCGGCGGGGCACTGAACCGATAGAGGCCCTTTGAGGCAGAGACGATCAGCGACTTCCCATCGGGACCCCATCCGACATCGACAGGCCTCCCCGCATCCTTGGGCAGCACCAGTTCGCGTTCGCCGCCGTTGAGCAGGTTCATCACCCAGATCGAGGCAGGAGTGGAATCGGTGAGGGAGGTTCCCCGGAGAAAGGCCAGACCGCTCCCATCGGGGGAAAGCGCCGGCGCCAGCTCGGCCACATTGGTAAAGGTGATACGAACCGGTGGGCCGCCCTCGGGCCGCACAGCGTAGAGGTCGGAGTTGGTCCCTTGTCCGCCCACGAAGATGGCGTAGGGATCCTGTCCGATATCCATCTGGCCGCGCAGAGGAGGCAGGGTGGGGTCACAAGCGGTGAGAAGTAAGAGGTGAGAAGTGAGAAGGGTTGTCACCCTGAGCCGAAGCGCAGCGCAGGCGAGGGGGCCGAAGCTCAAGTTCTGTTCCGGCCCCCTCGGGCGCGTTCGCGCCCTCAGGGTGACATCCGATTTCCCTCTCACTGCTTACTTCTCACCTCTCACTGTGCTCTTGAGAAGCCACCATCCATTTGGGTCGACCTCCACCCGGCTCGGCTTCTTGCCGATCCGGTCGATCACCTGGTGCGTCTTCAGCCCATTCACGTCCAGCTTTACGGTCTTCCCGTCCACCAGGAGCTCCAGATTCGGGATCCGATATGTCCCCCACTCCGATTCCTGGGTCTGGGTGATGTCCAGCGTCAGCTTCTTGCCGCCGTGCTTCCAGCGCACATCGAGGATGGGATACCCCGGCTGGGTCAGTGACTGGCGGAAGTACCAGTCGAGATCCTCCCCCGCCGCCTCGGACATGATCCTCGCAAAGTCGCTGGAGACGGCGGTACTGTCCCTGTAGGTCGTGTAGTAGCGGCGCAGGCCGGCAAAGAAGGCCGAGTCGCCCATGAGCCCACGGAGCTGGTGCAGGACCCACCCGCCCTTCTGGTAGCTGTTGGTGTTGAGCAGCGCCATCAGGTCCCGCTGGGCAGTATCCATCACCGGCCGCTCGCTCGCCTTGGAGGCGAGCACCTCACCCGCCGCCTTCTTCATGGTCGCGCGGAAGGCGCTGTCACCGTCGGCGTGACCCCTCCACAGAGCGGCCAGGTAGGTGGCGAATCCCTCCGATAGCCAGAGGTGAGGCCAGTCCCGCGGCGTAACCGCGTCGCCGAACCATTGGTGCGCCGTCTCGTGCGCCACCAGCGGCTCCTCCAGCTTCTTGTCCCGGTAGAGCTTTTGGTCGTAGAAGATGGCGGTGGCGTTCTCCATCCCGCCGAACCGGGTGCTCGACTCCACGTGGGCCAGGGCCGGGTACGGGAAGGGCCCGATTAGGCCGCTGAAGTAGTCAACCATATCGCCCGCCCGGCTGAATGGGCCACCAGCGGCATAAGCGGAGTCCCGGGGATAGGCCCACACCGAGAGCGGCACGCACTTCACCGCGCAGCCGGCCTTGGGGAGCGTGCTCCGCGCCAGTCGCCCTACCCCCACCACCATGCTGTAGACCGGGATCGGCGTATCCAACCGGTAGTGCCAGACGGCGTGGCCATATGGCAGGGTGTCGATCGACTCCAGCACGCCGTTGGCAATCACCTGTTGTCCCATCGGCGCCTGCACGTGGAACGCAACTGTGGCCTTGTCGGCGGGGCGATCGTCCGATGCCAGCCACAGGTGCGCCCGGTCGGGCCAGTTATCGGCGAACACGGTGCGGTCGCCATACTGGTTGGTGCCGATGATCAGGCCGTCCCGGGTGAAACCGCGGTAGCGCACCCTGGTGCTCAGGGTGTCACCCGGCTGCTTCTCATGCGGCACGTCGATCTCGGTCGAGGACCGGGCATACATCGTGCGCGAAAGCCGGGTGTTGGGCTTGCCGTCCACCAGCACCCGGATCACCCGCATGGCGGAGTCCAGCTGCATCCTGACCGGCTCGGTGGAGCCGAGTCGCCAGGTGGTCTGCACCTCGCCCAGCACGTGGGTGCCGGTGTCGCTGGGGACCAGGGTGATGTCGTAGTGAAGGGCGTCGTGCGGCGATGCCGCTTGCAACAGCAGGAGGAGGGGGAGCATGGTCAAAGCGTAAGCGGGGAGTGGGAAAAGAAAAAGCGCTATTTCCCCAATCTTGCCCGATAGAATTCCAGAATCCGCGCCCACGCCTTTTCCACCTGCGGACCATCGGATCCCTGGCGCCCGGGCTTGAGGAAACCGTGCCCGGTGCCAGGATACACCTCCGAGGTGAACGTCTTCCCGGCCGACTGCATCTCGGCCGTGACCACGGGCAGGCTGGCGTTGATCCGCTCGTCGTTCTCCCCATAGATACCGAGCACCGGCGCCTGGATCTTCTTCAGATCGGCGGTGTCGGGAGCGGGGCCGTAGGCCACGACGGCCGCGCGGAGCCTGGGATTGTTGGTGGCGTAGCGGAAGCTCTGTCCCCCGCCCCAGCAGAAGCCGATGGTTCCGATCTGGTCCTTCGCCACGGAAGGCAGGCCATTCACGTAGGCATAGACTGCGTTGAGATCGGCGGTGATCCGCTCGGGCTGGAGCTGGCCTATCAGCTTCCGGCCGGAATCGGGATCGGCCGGCGTGATCCCATACCTGGAGGAAAGCAGGTCCGGCACGATTGCGATGAATCCCTCCCTGGCCAGCCGGTCGGCCACCTTCGGCTCCCAGTCGGTGAGGCCGAAGATCTCGTGGATCACGATGACCGCGGGAGCTTTGGTCCTCCGCTCAGGATAGGCAACGTAGGCCCGGACCGAGTCCCGCCCGCGCTCGATGGAGACCCATTCGCCGTGGGTCGTTGCCCGGTCGGTGAAGATCTCGAGCGACTCGCCATCTGCCGGGCCATTGAAGCTCTGCAGGGCCGCGGCACCAATCAGGAGCGCCACCAGGGCGACCAGCACGTAGGTCGCCGTTGCGCCGCGACGCGGACGGCCCCACGCGATCACTGGACCTCCCAGTACTCGACCCGGTTCTCCATCAGTAGCGGCACCGCGACGCGCGAGTCCTTGGGATCGACGTCGATGTCGGCGGGAGAGGGCACCTTGGAGGCGACCTTTCGAGCGGTACCGTTTTCCAGAACGAAGAGGCTGGAGTCGGTCCAGCTGGTCACCAGCAGCCGGCCATCGGGAAGGAACACGACGCCATCCTGCTGACCGGGACCGGAGCCGATGGACTCGACATCCTTGTCGCCCGGCTTCCAGCTGTAGATCCCCTTACCCAGAAAGGAGACGATCACGAAGCGCCTCTGCCTGGAGTCCCAGGTTATGCCGTTGGGCCCCTCGAGCTTGGCCGAGGTGAGGACGACCGTGGCGCCACCTTTGGTAATCCGGAACACCTGGTCGGGCCCGGGATGGGCGACATCACCCTTGGGTCCGAAGAGCACCCCGGTGTCGGTCATGTAGACCGCTCCGTCCGGTCCCACGGCTGACCCATTGAGGAATCGGGCCTTGCCCTTGGTGCTGACGTTGGCAATGAGCGCCCCGGTGCGTTTGTTGAAGGCGCGGGCGAAGTCGATATCCGCCACCCACAGGGTGTCGCCGCTGATGGCGAGCCCCTTCGGCGCGTTCAGGGTCACACCCTTCTTGCCACCCTCGATGAATTTGACGGTGTACGGTTTACCATCGGGCCGGAGCCGGCTGATGTATCCGTTGTTGTCCTTCCCCGTCGGCGAGCCGTTGATGTTGGCCACGAACCAGACGTCTAGGTCACGATCGTAGCGGGCCGACTCCGGACCCTGGAGGTTCGGGGTCTCTCCCACCTTCCGGAACATGCCGGACTCTTTCTCGTACACGGCGGCAGAATCGGCCAGGGCGGCATCCTTGGCGCCGGAATCCTTGGATTTGCAGGCGCTGGATAGCAGGGCCGCGATGGCCGCCAGCGTCAGGGATGGTGTGAGGTAGTGCCGGAGCATGGGAAGGTCTCCACTCTCAGAGGAAGAGGAAAGTATAAGCGGGGCACCGGGGCAGCGGGGCAGCGGGGAAGCGGGGAAGCGGAGAAGGAGCCTAGCGGGTGGGGCGGCCGGAGGAACCGGGCTGAGCCCCGGAGGCTGAGCGCAAGGGGATGGGAGCGGGGAGGTTTGCGCTTGAAGCCGGAGGGGCTCGGTCCGGGGCCGCCGGCCGATTGGGCGGGGAGGGGCTACGAATCCTCTGGGGGACCTCCCGCCTTCGCGACCTGATCTGCCTTCACCTTCCCCGGATCGAAGCGCTTGGCCGCGGCCAGCATCGTCTCGATCGTCTCATCCGCGTCGGCCGGCCCGCGCTTGAACCGGATCGGGTTGATCCGGGCGACGACAAACGGGCGGAGGTAGGGACTCTCGAAGCCCCGCTCCTTGAGCGCCTTCATCGCCTCGGTCACCGCGGCGTCCAGCGCCAGGATCCGGGCGGCCCGCTCCCGCCGCGTCTCCAGCGCCTTCGGCAGCGACGCCGACTGCCACTTCTCCACTCGGCGGAGGATCGGGTGATACGCGCCGCCGGCAAAGCGGCCGTTCTCCTGGTAGCAGAGCCCGAGCGTCAACAGTGCCGGCTCCTCGAACTCGATCTCGTACTCCTTCTCCGGCCGGCTCTCGGACTCGGCCAGCAGCTCGGCCAGGCGGATGACCTCCAGAGAGCGCTCGCGCAGGTTGTGCGCCTTCT
>JBDTTD010000195.1:0-4848 GCA_039930805.1 Gemmatimonadales bacterium
CCCCTCCGCCGGAGCCCGTACCGGGTCCCACTTACCGGGTCCTCTTCATCGGCAACAGTCTCACCTACTTCAACGATCTTCCCGGCACGGTCGCCCAGCTGGCCGCCTCGGTCAACCAGAGCATCGAGGTCGGCTCGGTAGCGCGGCCCAATTTCGCGCTGATCGATCACGTGGAAGGCAAGAGCAACGCGATCGAGGTCATCCGGGGGGCCGACTGGGACTACGTGGTTCTCCAGCAGGGCCCCTCCAGTCTCGACCTGTCGCGCGACACGCTGGTGCTGGCCACGCACCTGCTGGATCCCTACATCCGGGCGGCGGGAGTCCGAAGCGCCTTGCTGATGGTATGGCCCGAGTCGGCCAGGTTCGAGTTCTTCGATGACGTGCTGGCGTCCTACCAGCTCGCCGCCCACGAGGTGGCCGGCCTGTTTCTCCCCGCCGGCGAGGCCTGGCTTGGCGCGTGGGCCCTGGATCCCCAGCTGCAGCTCTACGGCCCGGACGGCTACCACCCGTCCGAGCTGGGAACCTACCTGGCCGCACTGGTGGTGCTGGAAGGAATTACCGGACACGATGCGCGCACGTTGCCGGCCGAAGCCGTTGTGGGGGGCCGGACGCTCAGCCTGCCGATTAGCCGGGTGCGCCTCGTTCAGCGGGCGGCACACGAGGCGGTGGTGCGGTTCGGCGGCCACTAGGCTCGCTCACCCGAAAGCAACTGCAAAATGTGTCAATGCCGGGGTGGCAATAACCAGCAGAATGCTTCAGCGCGGGCGCTATCCCTCAGGTCTTCCCCTACAAGCGCAACAGCAACGGGGTATAGGGGGTTAGGTTACCTGCAGGAGGTAGGGGGCACAGCCCTTGCTCTATGAACTACCGAACCCAGCCTGAGAGAGTGTTGTGGGGACCAAACGCAGCTTGTTTACTCCGAGCACTGACCCGACGCCGCCTCCACCGACCGCCCTCCTGTTGTTCATTCAGCGGGCGCAGATGGAGCTGGTGTATCAGGAACCGGCCGAAACTGAAGCCGCGAAGATCGCCGCGGACCACTCGGCTCCGAAGCACGCCGCCTAGCGCACTGCCCGGGCTGGTCGGCGTACCGTTCGTCACCTCCGTTTCCATCCGCGAACAAAGAGAATCGGCCCGCGCTTCCTAGGGTGTATTCGGGAAGTTGGTCGTCATGCCCCCCGCGTGTACTGTCCGCGCCACCCGCTCGGCGAATATCCGCGAGCCGGCCCGCACCATGCCTTCCGGTGGTCCCTTGAGCTCGGTGGAATCATCCAGGACGATCTTCCCCGTGGGTGCGTGAATCAGCTGGCCGGTAAACAGCCAGATGAGGTTGCTGGTCTTACTCACCTTGGCGATCACGACCCAGGGAGCGTTGAGTGAGTCGGCCACCGACCGGGCGCAGGCCACGATCACGTTGCACGGCTGGTTGCCGGTAGTCGCCCGCGCTCGAGGGGAAGCCGCTACCAGGGCGATCTCCGGACCGGCCAGCAGCTGGGGGCCGAGCAGCTCCCGTAGCCTGCCGGTCAGGACCTGGGTGGAAAGGATGGCCTGCGACGGATCCGAGGCCTCCTGGACGTTGGCCTGGGCATTGTAGAGCGCCACCGGCAGCACCACCACCGTGGCGGTGGGCAGCGCGAGCGGTGCGTTCGAATCGGTTTGCGCCCGGGCGGCTGGCGTGATCAGCAGGGAGGCGAGAAGGGCAAGGGAGGCGCCCGGCGCGCGCCGATGGAGAAAGGTCGTCATTGCAGAAATATATTCGGTCTCGAACCGGAGGCTTCCCGGTCACTTCTTGCTGTCAGGCCATATGGCCGTTATATTAAGGCCATATGGCTAGACCTGCTGAAGCCCCCGTTCTCCGGGCGGTGCCCGTCAGGGCGGATCTGAGTGAGATGCAGTCCCGCATCCGCTCGGGTCGCACCGAGGGCCACTACTATGTGGCTCTCCTCGGTCTCCGCGGCTACGAGCCCCTGGCCGTCTACCGGCTCGTCCGGAAGGGGCTGGCCTACACCAGCTTCCTCCGTTTCCAGCGCAACACCAGCCTGTCGGCCCGGACCATCGCGGAGCTGATCCAGATTCCCGCCCGCACCCTGACCCGGCGTAAAGCCGAAGGGAAGCTGGCGCCGGATGAGTCCGACCGGCTGGTCCGAGCCTCCCGCATCTTCGGCCGCGCCATGGAGCTGTTCGAGGGCGATAACGACGCGGCGCGGATGTGGCTCATCTCGGCGCAGCCTGCGCTCGGCGGCCTGGTACCGTTGGAGCTGGCTCGGACCGACGTGGGCGCCAGCGAGGTGGAGAACCTCGTGGGCCGGCTCGAGTACGGCATTCCCTCCTAAGCCTGCCGTTGATTACTGCCTGGAGGTTGGTCAAGGCCCGCCACGCGGCGGCCGCGTTCGAGGGGGAAGGGGCCCGGCTCCACGGAGGGCGGTGGAATAGCCCCGGTACCCGGGTGGCCTACGCGTCGGACAGCAGCGCACTGGCGGCGCTGGAGGTACTGGCTCAGCTGCAGTCGACCGCGGTGCTCGAGGCCTACTCGCTGGCGTCGCTCCAATTCCCGGAGGAGAGCGTCGAGGTGCTGGAGCCGGCGGCCCTGCCCGCCCGCTGGCGCCGGTTCCCCTCACCGCCCGAGAACCAGGCCATCGGGGACCGGTGGGTGGCGGAGGGAAGATCGCTGGTCCTGCGGGTCCCCAGCGCCATCGTTCCTGCCGCCGCCAACTTCCTGATCAATCCGGCGCATCCTGTTTTCGGCAACGTCGTCGTCGGGCGTCCGGAGCGATTTGCATTTGATCCACGACTACTGCGCGGCGGGGAAGCGGGGAAGCGGGGAAGCGGGTAAGGGTTTAGGGCGTAACAGGAGCCAGCCGCCGACGACCGCCACCAGGTAGATCATCACACCGATCAGGTGCACCGTGTCGGCTATCGCCCCGTCCTGACTCATCATTCCCCACCGGCCCAGCAGCTCCGCCCAGTCGTGTTCTCCACCCCCGACCAGCGGAAGCTCCTGCGCCCGCGCGTCTCTGATGTAGACCGAGATGTTCCAGCAGTTCTGACCCAGCCACCAGAGGGGTGCCGTGGCTCCGTGCCGGTCGCCCGCTCGCCACAAGGCTACGACAAATGCGGCCGGCACGATCAGCTGGAAAAGGGTGCCGCCCAGGATGGTGAGTGTCTCACCCCCGAAAACAAAAACCAGATGGCCGGTCTCGTGGATGGCCAGGTCCAGACTGTCGATCCAGCGATAGTCGCCCGGATTCCGCAGGCAGAGATAGCCGTAGATCGCCAAGACCAGGGTTAGAACTGCCCGCCAGCGCCGGTCAGTGACCGTCACTTAATGCCGCACGATCGAGCCCAGAATCGCTTCGCCTTCGATCTCGATCAGCAACTCGGCGCGGGCCAGGCTGGACACCACCAGAAGCGTGTTGGCCGGCGGCTGGGTCTTGGAGAGGTAGCGGGCTCGCACATCACGGAGCGCAGGCACGTGTTTGATGTCCCTCCCCTATGACCTTTCCGGCACCGTCGAAGGCAACTTGCCCGGCGAGGTAGGCCGTCTGACCAGGCCTGTTGGGTTGAGATAGCGGGTGCCGCTTCCCTGGGCCCAGGAAGCAGCAGGCAACAAAGCGAGGAGATGAAACGCACCGGGCAGGCGCGGGGGCCAGTGTGTTTGTCGATAATGGGCGAAACCCTCTGGGAGAATGGGCATGCCGCAATCACCGCGCGAAATCATAGGATGAATCGACCACGTCGCCCGTCCAAATTTTCTGCCACTGGCCTTCGGCATGCCAGCCGACCTCGGCGCTCGCAGGGACCTGCATGCCGTCCTGCTCCCGGTAGTTGGAGACGTGACACTCCCACGGGGTCTGGCGGTACCCTCCTGCCACCTTTTGCCACCGACCCGGGCTGTACACGCCACTCACCTGACCGGCTTCATTGAACCAGAATTCCAGTGCCACCGTCTGGCCCGCGTGGGACAGGGTTGCGAGCGCCTTGGTCCCATCGACGGGACTCCAGCGAAGGGCCCCGCTTGGGAGAAGCGCGGTAGGATACCATACCGCCTCGGCGAGATAGCGATGAAGCGCCCCCGAATTCAGTTCCTTTCTTCCGCTGTCCCCGGCCAGGGTGAATGCGGAAAGGAGACTCACCCGCCCGAATCCTCTGCCCCCGGCGTAGGCATCCAGCACCCGAAGGTGCAAGGGTCCCAGGATCGTCACCTTGGCGTCCCAGATGAATCCGACGGTCAGCGGGGCGACTACCTGGTCTGCTTCGAACTGAAGCCATCGCATGCTTCTGGTGCCGGCTCGGAGTTTCCCCGTCTGCTTTACCCGCGCCAGCCGGATCAGCGGCTGCCCGTCTTTCAGGACCTGCTTCAGGTAGCGAGTGACCGGCGCGGGCAATCCCACCAACGCGTCGAAGGCAACCCGTCCCGCCGGGGCTTGCCGGACCTCCTGCAACAGCGTGGCCACCAGCCCGGACTTGAAGCGCTGAATGCTCACTTAGGTTTTCTCCGCCTGATCCACCAATACCCGGTAGCCATCGTAACCGTGAGCCCCAGGGTGAGGGCCTCCCGCAGGTTAATCCGGGTGGCGAGCGCCAGTGAGAAGACGATCCCGATGAGGGCCAGGCCCACACCCATCGGTGCCCGGAAGAGTGCGGGGGGAATGTCGCCACCCTCCTTCCTGCGCAGCACAGGAAGCGCGGCGCATACCAGCCCATACACGAAAAGACGGGACACCGATGCCAGGCTCAGGTTCTCCAGCAGCCCTGCCTGGTTCGCCAGAGTCCAGGAAACAATGGCAAAGAAAAGAATCGAGAGCCAAGGTGTCCGGAACACCGGGTGAACCCGGGCGAAGAACGCCG
>JBDTTD010000196.1:0-4834 GCA_039930805.1 Gemmatimonadales bacterium
GCACCGGGATCCTCATCAACATTGGGCGGCTGCGAGGCAGCCCGCGTGGAGCGGTACGGGCGGAACGGCGGAACGGCGGGACGGCGGCAGGGAAGTACGAAGGGACCGACCGGCGCAAGCCGGAGGACGAAGCTGGCCCGCGACGAAGTGGACGTCGAGTTTGAGCGAGCCCATGACCGCCCTGCGATCAGCTACCGCCGGACCGCCATACCGCCGTACCGTTCTCATCGCCGGCGGCGGCACCGGGGGACATCTCATGCCGGCTCTCGCGATTGCCACCGCCGTGGTGGAGCTGGCACCGGACGTCGAGCCGGTGCTGGTCGGGGCCAGCCGAGGAGTCGAGGCCAGGATACTTCCCAGCCGGGATTTTCGGTTCCACCTGCTGCCCACGGAGCCGATCTACCGGCGAACCTGGTGGAAGAACTTCCGCTGGCCGTTCGTGGCGGGACGGTTACTTCGTGAAGTGGGCCGCGTCTTCGACACCGAACGGCCGGCAGCCGTGCTGGGAACCGGGGGATACGCGTCGGGCCCGGTGGTCTGGTGGGCGACCCGGCACGGGATCCCAACCGCCATTCAGGAACAGAACGCCTATCCGGGGCTGGTGAGCCGATGGCTGAGCCGCCGTGTGCGGCACGTTTATCTGGGGCTCCCGGAGGCGCAGCGGCTCCTCCGCTTCGGCCCCGACACCAAGGTCTTCGATACCGGCAATCCCATCACACCCCCGCTACCGGGCCGCAGAAGTGCAGCCACTGCCAAGTTCGGACTGGACGGCGCACACCCGGTAGTCCTCATAACGGGGGGCAGTCAGGGCGCGCGCGCAATCAATCAAGCCGTGGCCGGGTGGCTCGACGCAGGTGGGCCGGGGAACGCGGTCCTGCTCTGGGTTACGGGGCGGGGCACTTACGACGAGTTCGCCCGCTATCACCGGCCACCCCGGGTGCAGGTCCTCGACTTCCTGGATCCGATGGGCGATGGCTACGCCGTGGCCGATCTGGTAGTGTCCCGGGCGGGGATGATTACCGTGGCCGAGCTATGCGCCTGGGGACTCCCGAATATCCTGGTGCCGCTGCCCACGGCGGCGGCCGACCACCAGACTTATAACGCAAAGGTGCTCGCTGCGTCGGGCGCGTCGCTCATGTTGCTGCAGTCGGAGCTGACGCCGGATCGATTGCGGGACGTCATCGCCGACCTTTTAAATGATCCGGGCCGCCGAAAACAGATGGGCGAGCGGGCCCTGGCGCGAGGGAGACCGCAGGCGGCGCGAGAGATAGTGTCTAAATTGTTGACACTAATTTCCCCCGCCGCGCACTTTCAGAACCCATAGCAACACCTTACATTAGCGTATCAAACATGGCTTTGTTTAATCCCTCGGATACGCGTACTGTCCACTTCATGGGAATCGGCGGGGCCGGGATGAGTGCGCTGGCACTCATCGCGTGTCGCCGTGGGGTTTCCGTGAGCGGATGCGATATGGATCCCACTGGTGCAGCCGACCTGGCCGCCCTGGGAGTTCGTATTGCCCAGGGTCACGACCCGGCCCATCTGTCGGGGGTCCGGGCCATCGTGGTCACCGCCGCAGTCGCCGCCGGGCATCCCGAACTCGAGCGGGCCCGCGAGCTGGGTCTCCCGATCGTGCCGCGCAAAGTGGCCCTGGCCGAGCTGATTGAAGGCGCGCGCGCCGTCGGTATCTCCGGCACTCATGGAAAAACCACCACCACGGTCATGACGACCGAGGCGTTGACCGCCGCCGGGCTGAACCCGACCGGTATTGCCGGCGGGCGGGTGAGCACCTGGGGCGGAAATGCCCGGGTAGCCGGAGACGATCTTTTCGTGGTCGAAGCCGATGAGTTCGACAAGGCGTTCCTCACGTTGTATCCCACGGTGGCGGTGGTGAACAACGTGGAGCCGGATCACCTCGAGTGCTACGGCTCCATGTCGGCGCTCGAAGACGCATTCGCCGAGTTCGCCGGCCGGGCGCGTATCGCCATCATCAATGCTGACGACCCGGGCGCCCGCCGAATCGGCGAGCGGGTGGGGACGACGGTTCGCCGGTTCGGCTGTGCCAGCGACGCGGATATCCGGATCGGCGAAGTGGTCCAGCAGGCGGACTCCACCGAGGCCCGGATTGCGTGGAGCGACGGACGCTCCATACAGCTTCGTCTCAAGGTGCCCGGGCTTCACAATCTGCGGAATGCGGTGGCGGCGCTGGCGGCCGTCGATGCCCTCGGCGGCGCGCTCGAGCCCGCGGCCGGTGCGCTCGGAGAATTTCAGGGGGTGGGTCGCCGATTCGAACGCCTGGGCGAGTTCGCCGGTGTCGCTGTGGTGGACGACTACGCCCACCACCCTTCGGAGCTCACGGCCACCCTGTCGGCGGCACGGCAAGCCTTTCCCGGACGGCGCCTGGTGGCCGTCTTTCAGCCCCACCTGTACTCCCGGACGGCGGCTCACGGGCAGGCGATGGGCGAGGCCCTGGCGGCGGCCGATGTGGTTTTCGTGACCGAGATATACCCGGCCCGAGAACAGCCAATCGCGGGCGTGAGCGGCCGCCAGGTGGCCGCCGCAGCGGAAGAGGCTGGCGCCGATACGCGGTTCGAGGCGACCCGGGCCGATGTGGGCCGGAACGTATTTCAGGAGCTCCGGTCGGGTGATGTGGTGTTGACGCTCGGCGCGGGCGATATCACCAGGGTGGCTCCCGAGCTGGTGCGTTGGCTAAGCGCCGCCTGATACGCAGCTGGCCCAGCCATCCCCGCCTTCTGCTCGGGCTGCAGCTCCTGGGTGCGTTGCTGGCCGGGGCGCTGGTCTGGCTCGGTGCCCCGGAGATTCTGGGCCGGCTCGACTTCTTCCGGATCAGGCGGGTGGAAATCGCCGGACTTCAGTATCTTCCAGCAGCAAAGGTGATTGCGGCGCTGGAGCTGGGTTCCGAAGCCAGCGTTTTCGACGATCTTTCTGCTGCCGGTGGCCAGGTGCGCGCGTTGCCTGGGGTGACATCGGCGCTGGTGAGACGTCGGCTCCCCGGCACGATCGAGATCATACTGGAAGAAGCAGTTCCGGTGGCGCTCACGCCACGCCCGGGGGGGATGGCGCTGCTGGATTCCGGCGGCAAGGTCCTTCCATTCGATCCGGCCGCCTCGGCGCCCGACCTGCCTGTTGCCGCGAGTGCCGACCGGAGAGTGGCACGAGTCCTCGCCAGCGTGCAGGAGCATGACCCGGTGCTGTTCGCGCGGGTTCAAACGGCCTGGCGGGTACAGGATGACGTGCTACTCGAGGTGGACGGGCGTCGGTTCTGGTTCGGCCCGAATGTCACGGCGGAGGACATACGAGCGGTGATGGCGGTCGCGCAGGATCTCGCCCGGCAGGGGCGCAAGTATCACGAGCTCGATGGACGCTACGCGGGCCAGGTGGTCGTCCGTTGGACCGGGGCATGAGCAGCCAGCCCCAGCGGCTCGTGGCCGCGCTGGACATCGGCTCCACCAAGGTTGTTGCCGTGATCGCCGAAGTGACCGGCGATGCGCGTGACCCGGGTGCCAAGATCTTGGGATTGGGCGTGGAGCGCAGCGCGGGCATACGCCGCGGGGTGGTGCGCGACATCGAGGAGACCACCCGGGCGATTGACAAGGCCATGAAGAGCGCCCAGCGCATGGCGGGGGTGGAGGTTGGAGCGATCTACTGCGGGATCGCCGGGGAACACGTGGCGGGCCGCAGCTCCCACGGCATGGTGTCGGTGACCGGCGAGGAGATTCGCACCAGTGACGTGGCTCGGGTCAACGACATGGCCAGCAACGTCAGCTTCGGCCGGGACCACGAGCTGCTGCACGCCATCCCCCAGGACTACCTGATCGACCAGCAGGGGGGGATCAGCGAGCCGATCGGCATGAGCGGATCCCGCCTCGAAGCCGAGGTCTATCTGGTCACCGTGCTCTCGAGCGTGCTCCAGAACCTCCGCAAATGCGTGGAGCGGGCCGGCTATCACGTCGCCGAATTTGTGCTCGAGCCACTGGCGGCGTCGCTAGCGGTGCTTACCCCGGACGAGATCGAGCTCGGTTGTGCCATTGTGGAGCTGGGAGGGGGCTCGACCAACGTGTCGATCTTCCAGAACGGGAAGATCCGGCACACCGGCTCGCTGCTCTGCGCCGGAGGACACGTGACCGGGGACATCGTGCATGGGCTTCAGGTCACCCAGCATGATGCCGAGCGGCTGAAGGAGCGTTTCGGCGCCGCGTTCGAGCCGTTGATCCCCGAGAGCGACGTGTTCGACCTGCCCAGCACACCGGGTCAGGGTGCGCGGAACGCGCAACGACGGGTGCTGGCGCATATCATGCACATGCGGCTCCAGGAGGTCCTGGAATATGCGCTCGACGAGATCACCCGGGCTGGGTATCATCAACGCTTACCAGCAGGCGTGATCGTTACCGGTGGTGGCGCGTTGGCTCCGGGCATCGTGGAGCTGGCTCGCGAAGTGTTCGCGATGCCGGCCCGGTGCGGCGTTCCCGGGCAACGCTTGCGGGGACTCGCCGACAGCGTCGAATCACCCCGCATGGCAGTACCCGCAGGCCTGGTGCTATACGGAGCCCGGCAGGTCGCGGTGAGCGGCGGATTGGGCACGGGTAGCAGGAAGTCACCAGCGGTGGAGAAAGTGCTCGCTCCAGTGCGGCGGTGGCTTCAAGACTTCTTCTGAGTCGGGCGAGGACATGACCATGATCTTTGAGCTGGAGGAGGGCGCGGCACAGACCGCGCGAATGAAGGTGGTCGGCGTCGGCGGCGGCGGTGGCAACGCCGTCAACCGGATGATCGAGGATCAGCTTGGCGGAGTCGAGTTCATCTCGGTGAACACCGA
>JBDTTD010000197.1:0-4817 GCA_039930805.1 Gemmatimonadales bacterium
GCGGTCGAACCTCCCGGCATAGTCGGCATTGGCCTGAACCAGCTCATCGATGACGGACATGAATCTCCTCCTCTTCGTAGTTTGTGGTTAGAAGCTCGGCGCGGGGTAGTCATTGCGAGGGCGCAGCCCGAAGCAATCCCGCCGCGTCGTTTCTGGATTGCTTCGCCGCTCCGCGGCTCGCAATGACTCCTCGTCTTGAGCTCCCCGCTATCGCGCCGCGCCCACGGTCTGGGCTGCGGCTCCCTTGCTCGCGGCAGGGGCCTCCCCGAGTGCCTGATCCAGATCGGCGATCAGATCCCGCACATCCTCCAGCCCGACCGAAAGTCGCACCAGCTCGGGCGTGACGCCGGTGGCGCGCTGCTGCTCCGGGGTGAGCTGCTCATGGGTGGTGGACGCGGGATGGATGATCAGCGACTTCGCGTCGCCCACGTTGGCCAGCAGCGAGAAGAGCTTCACCCGGTCGATCAAGGCGCGGGCGACCGCGTGACCACCCTTCACCCCGAAGGTAAGAACGCCTCCGAACCCACCCTTGAGGTACCTGGTGGCGTTCTGGTGCTCCGGGTGAGTCTCGAGGCCGGGATAGGAAACCCATTCCACCCGCTTGTCGCGCGCCAGCCATCGGGCAATCTCGAGCGCGTTGCTGGAGTGCCGCTGGATCCTGAGCGGCAGCGTCTCCACGCCCTGGAGGAACAGGAACGAGTTGAAGGGCGAGAGGGCGGGGCCCAGATCGCGCAGGAGCTGCACCCGGAGCTTGATGATGAAGGCAGCCGGACCGAACGCCTCGGTGTAGACCAGCCCGTGATACGACGGGTCGGGCGTGGTGAATTCGGGAAAGCGCGCCCGTGAGGAGGAGCTGGCCCAGTCGAAGCGCCCGGCATCAACCACCACGCCGCCGATTGCCGTGCCATGTCCGCCGATCCACTTGGTGGCCGAATGCACGATGATGTCCGCCCCGTAGTCGATGGGCCGGCTGAGGGTGCCTGCCGCGCCGAAGGTATTGTCCACCACGAGCGGGATGCCGGCTGCGTGGGCGATGTCGGCCAACGCCTCGAAGTTGGGAACGTCGAGCCGGGGGTTCCCGATGGTCTCGACGAACAGGAGACGGGTCCCGCCGTCGATGGCCGCACGCACCTGATCGAGGTTGTGAATATCCACGAACTTGGTGCTGATGCCCCATTTCGGCAGGGTATAGGCGAACAGGTTGTAGGTCCCGCCGTAGAGCGTCTGGGAGGAGACCAGATTGTCACCCGCACGGGCGAGGTTGAGCACGCTGAGCGTCGTGGCGGCCTGCCCGCTCGCCACCGCCAGCGCTGCAATCCCACCCTCGAGCTCCGCGATGCGCTTCTCGAACACGTCGCTCGTGGGGTTCATGATCCGGGTGTAGATGTTGCCGAAGACCCGGAGGCCAAAGAGATCCGCGGCATGCTGGGTGTCGTTGAACACATAGCTGGTGGTCGCGTAAATCGGGACGGCCCGGGCGTTCGTGGTCGGGTCCGGGGCCTGGCCGGCATGAAGCGCCAGGGTGTCGGGCTGGTAAGCCATGGACGTGCTCCTCGAGTGTAGGTAAGAAAAAAGCCCGGATCACTTTGTGTGGTCCGGGCCTCGGTCGTCGGGTGAAAACGAGAGTGCTAGCTCTCCGCCTTCTGCCGCATGCACGCCGAATGCTCGGTCCACCCCGTAATGAGGGGACACATGCAAATTCGGCAACACATCTCGGACTGGAAGCGCACCACTCGGACCTCGTTCTGAGTTGCCGGGAGCAAAAAAGCCCCCCGGGCCTGGAAAAGCGCGGAGGGCAGCGTCCGGCGCTTTAGCTCTTTGGTTCGGGCCCGATGGCCCCGGCGGGAGCAAGTGGCCTGAAATCCACCGCCGACGGTTTACAGTATACCCGGAGGGCCGACGCTGTCAAGAACGTAGGGGCGCACCGCGGTACGCCCCTACGTTCAGGATGACAGCTTGCCGGGCTCCCGCCGCCAAGGTAATTCTTCCGGCGTCATCGCCATCATCTTACTCTACGAAGCCCGCATCGACTCCTATGGCCAGCAACGCCTCATTCGACGTGTCCACCGGTGCCGACCTCCAGGAGGTCGACAACGCCGTGAACCAGACGCTGAAAGAGATCGCCCAGCGGTACGACTTCAAGGGAACCCACTGCACCGTCGATTTCGACCGCCTGAAGGCCGAGATCCGGCTCAGCGCGGACGACGAGTTCCGGATGGACGCACTGGTGGACGTCCTGCAAACCAAGATGATCAAACGCGGGGTTCCGGTGAAGAACCTCAAGCTGGGCGACCTGGAGCAGGCCACCGGCCAGAGCGTCCGTCGGACGCTCGCTCTCACCCAGGGGATCCCGCAGGATGTTTCCAAGCGGATCACCAAGGCCATCAAGGAGGGCGACTTTAAGAAGGTTCAGACCAGCATCCAGGGAGACGAGGTGCGGGTGACCGCACCTTCTCGCGATGAGCTGCAGGCCGTCATCGCTTTTCTCAAGGGTCAGGATTTCGAGATCGAGCTGAAATTTGGAAATTACCGGGGCTGACCGGCGGATCCTGTGGTGGCAGCCCATGCTGATGCTCGGCGTATTGGCGGGTTGTACCAGCTCGAGGTCGGTGCCGGCCAGGCCCACGGAACGGCCCTCGCCCAGCTCGAGCGAGGTGGAGGTTCGAATCGGCCTGTCCGTCGGCGTCGGTTCGACCTCCGTCGGTGGCGGTGGTGCGGTTGCGATAAACGAACCTGACGGCACTCCCGTCGTGACCATTCCCCGGGGAGAGCAGTGGCAGGTGACCGTGGCCGGGCCGGGGTTGGCGATCACCAGTCCCAGTGGCTGGGTGTCGTCCCGGCTCGAGGCGGTCTCGTTCGCCGCGACCGATCCCCGGACCCCGCTGTGGGTGAACGGCAAGGCCTATCGTGGCGTGGGCGAGATCATCCGTGATCGAACCGGCCTGACCATCGTCAACCGCCTCGGGCTGGAATCGTATTTACTCGGCGTGGTCTCGGCCGAGATGGGTCACAGGAGCTCGGTGGAACATGCCGCACTCGAGGCGCAGGCCGTCGCCTCCCGGACCTATGCGCTCAAGAATCTGCGCCGCTGGCGAGCCGCCGGATTCGATCTGTACGGCACAGTAGCCGATCAGGCCTACGGAGGCGTGGCCGCGGAGACCCCGGAAGGACGGGCAGCGGTAAGCGAGACGAGAGGAAGGGTGCTGACCTACGACGGCGGGCTGATCGAGGCCTTCTACTTCTCCACCTGCGGGGGGCGAACCGCTGAAGGCTACGAGGTGTTTCGCGGCGCGGGCCGGCCCTACCTCCGGTCGGTGTCCGATATGAACGAGAACGGGTCGGCGTACTGCAGCATCTCGCCGCGCTACCGCTGGCGGGAGGAGTGGAGCGGTGAAGCCCTCCGTGCCACGTTGCAGCGAAACCTCCCCCCCGTGCCCGGGAGGATGAGCCCAACTATCGTCACGGTGACTGATCTCAGGGTCACTCAGCGCTCGGCCTCGGGGAGGGTGGAGCAGATCTCGATCGGACTGGGAGCCACCGAAGTCCGGGTAGACGGCCACACCAGAATCAGGCAGCTCTTGCGCCTGCCCAACGGGCAGTTGTTGCGAAGCACGGCGTTCAGCGTGACGGCCACGGGTGCCGGCCGCAATGTGACCAGTGTGGTGATCGATGGCGCCGGCGCGGGCCACGGCGTTGGGCTGTGTCAGTGGGGCGCGGTCGGTCGCGCTCGTGCGGGACAGGGGTACCAGCAGATCCTTGCGGCCTACTATCCGGGTACCAGACTGGAGCGCCGCTACTGATGGAGGGGGAGCCATGACCGGCGGGCGCAGTGGGGCCACCAGCGAGCGACTCAAGGTAGGGATCGTCGGTGGTGGTGCGATCACGCAGGTGGCGCCCCTGCCGGTCCTGAAGAAGATGCGCAGCGTGGACGTCCTGGCCATCTGCGATACCGACGTACTGAAGGCTCGGGCGCTGGCCGACCGCTTCGGGATCAAGGACGCCTTCGACGACATCGAGGACCTGCTGGGCTACGAAGCCCTCGACGCCGTCGTGATCTGCTCACCCAACCACCTGCACGAGTCCCATATCCTGGCGGCGCTCTCCGCCGACCGGCACGTGCTGGTGGAGAAGCCGCTCGCCATGACGGCCACCAGCGTGCAGCGCATTCTTCGAGCAGTCGAGAAGCAGAACAAGGTCGTCATGGTCGGCATGAACCACCGCTATCGACCCGACGTTCAGATCGTCCGCAGCTTCGTGCAGAGCGGGGAGCTCGGCACGATCGAGAGCGTCCGGGGAAGCTGGCATGTCTTCCGGCCGGGACGGACCCAGCTCGGCTGGCGGCAGCGGAAAGACCAGGCCGGGGGCGGCGCCATGCTCGACCTGGGCCTATCGGTCCTGGACCTCGGCCTCTGGCTGGGCGGGAGCTCGCCGCCGGTACGAGTCAGCGCCAGCCTGGATGCCAGCGGAAAGGATCGGGCGGTCGAACAGTCCGGCAGCGCCTTCGTGATCTGTGAGAACGGCATGTCCATCTTCGTTGACGTCACCTGGCGACATCTCGGGGAAGGGGAGCGGTTCGGCGTCGGCCTCCGAGGCAGCAAGGGCACGGCCGGCATCAACCCCCTGAACGTGTGGAAGGATCTCCACGGCATGGCGGTGGACGTTTCGCCCACTGGCTCAGTGGGTCGGGAGAACGCCTTCACCGCCTCGTATCGCGCAGAGTGGGCGCACTTCCAGGCCGCGATTGCGGGAGAAGCGAGGGTGCCCTCGCTCCAGGAGCACCTCGTACTGCACAAGGTGGTGGACGCGATCTATCGGTC
>JBDTTD010000198.1:0-4786 GCA_039930805.1 Gemmatimonadales bacterium
CCACGGTCCGCAGACGATCGAACAGCAGCTCACGGAGCACCGGAGCCAGATCGAGCGGCACCGCCGAAAGGCTGACGTGCTGGCCCCGGGAGGTCCGCTCCATCCATCTCACCGTCGGGGCGCCGCCGGAGGCGGGCCGGAGGGTGCGGTTGAGCCCATCTGACAACGATTCGAGCCGGCGCATCACGCCCCGCAGCTCCTGCAGAAGCTGACCCCGGCGTTCGGTCTCCTCCGCTTGCGATAGACGATCCGCGATGGTCTCCACCGTGTCGCGCAATGAGCGGAACGCCCCCAGAGCGGAATCGAGATCGAACCCGAGCCCTTCGATCCAGATCGGGTCACCCGCAAAGCTGTCGTCCAGACGCTGCTGCCCGCCGGGAACCTCCTCCAGGCGTTGATGGAGACGGAGGAAAAGCGCCTCGCTCGCCCGACGGGCATCGCCGATAGCCGGGAGCAGCCGTTGCTGAAGCAGGTCCAGGCTGGCTCGGCTCAGCAGATCGCTTCGGCTCTGAAGCTCATACGATAGGGTAGGAGCCAGCCCCCTGCCGTTCCGCTCGAAGCGGGCCAGCAACCGCCGCACCGCACGGCTGGTGACCTGGATGCCGAGGTGATTGGCGGCCACGTCCTCGAGGTGATGAGCCTCGTCCAGGATCAATCGCTGGTATGGCGGCAGCACCGCCGCGTCCTGCCAGTTCTCCGTCGCCTGCCGCACCGAGAGATCGGCCGCCAGCAGGTGATGGTTCACCACCACGACGTCGGCTTCCGCCGCCCGGCGACGAGCCCGGAACAGAAAGCAGCGATCGAACTCGGGGCACTTGAGGCGGGTGCAGAGATCCGGCTCCGCGCTCACCTCGTCCCACACCTCCGGGCTCGGCGTGACCGGCAGATCGCTCAAGGTGCCGTCGGCCGTGTGGCCGGCCCACTCCGAGATGGAGATCAGTTCATCCAGCTTGTCCTGCTCGAGCAGGGTCCGCTGCCCTGAGACCGCCTGATGCATCCGGGCGAGGCAGAGATAATTCCGCCAGCCCTTGAGCAGGGCAAAGGTGGGCGTATAGTCATCCGTGGTCAGGGCTCGCCGAAGCAGCGGCAGGTCTTTGCCGACCAGCTGTTCCTGGAGATTGATCGTGTTGGTGCTCACCACGGTCCGCTCGCCGTTGGCGCGGGCCCACGCCAGCGCCGGAACCAGGTAGGCGAACGACTTCCCTACCCCGGTGCCGGCCTCGAGCATCTGAATCCCGCCATCGTTGTAGCCATCGGTGATGTGCGCGGCCATGTCGCGCTGGCTTCGCCGGTCCTCGTAGCGGGTGAGCTGTCTTGCGACGGCTCCCTTTTCTCCCAGGGTATCGATGATGTCGAACGGATCGATGGGAGACACGGGGCGGTCGCGGGGAACCTCGACCACCATGTAGAGATCGGTGGCTCCGTTGTTCAGGATGCCGAAGCCCACGCCGGCATCGTGCAGCCGGGCGGCGATGTTGAGGTCCGCGGCCGAGGGCTCAAGATGCCCACTGGGATGGTTGTGGAGCAGGACCTCGCCGCGGCAGGCCGTGCCGGGGAGAGCGAGCACCATGTCGGCGGTGCCGCGAGCCAGGACTCTGGCCCCGCTGACCACTCCATCGCGGTCCATCTGAGCCACGAAGCAGACTTCGCGGCCGCCCGCGAGCGCAATCTCGTTCGCGAGGTAGGCCCGGATGCCGGGAGCGATTCGCTCGCTCAAGTCTTCAGCTCTTTCTTCTTGGCCGCCGGAAAGAGCACGTTATTCAGGATCAGCCGGTATCCCGGTGAGTGTGGATGCAGAGAGAGATCGGTGGACGCGTCGCCGATCTGGTGCTGCGGGTCTTCCGGATCGTGTCCGCCAAAAAAGGTCCAGGTGCCTTGGCCGCGCTCGCCATGGATGTACTTCACCCAGGGGGCGCCGGGCTCCTCAGCCAGAACCGTGACGCTGGGCTTCAGCGTCTTTCGGCTGAACGATGTGGTCAGACCGTAGAAGTCAGGAATCACCTGCCGGTGGTTCTGCACCAGCATCGTGGCGACCGGATCGATCTTGGCGCTGAAGTTGAACAGGGTGTAGGAGCCGAGCGGCTGGCGGCGGTCGGGAGAATTGACCTGGTGACCGTCGATGTCGGAATAGACCGGCGTCGTCGGGCTGAGCTCCAGCTGCGCGTTATGGAAGGCAAACGCCCGATCCCAGTGCATTTTGGCGGTCGCGTTGGGATCCATGGGATCGCCATCGGCGTAGGAGGCCGCGATGTCGATGCCATTGGCCGCCAGGGCGAGATCGAGGGTCTCCGTGGCGGTGCACATCGCGAACAGAAAGCCGCCCTTCTCGACGAAGCTGGCGATCGCGCCGGCAACCGCGGCCTTTTCCGCGGGAACGGAAGAGAACCCCAGCGATCGAGCCATGGCCCGGTTGCGCTCGACCATGTCTACCAGCCAGGCCGAGCCGGCGTAGTTTAGAAAGAACTTGGAATACTGGCCGGTAAAGTCCTCATGATGCAGGTGCAGCCAGTCGTAGGTCTTCAGCTTCTGCCCCAACACTTCGGGATCCCACACCTTCTCGAACTCGATGCCGGCGTAGTTGAGCGCCATGGTTACGGCGTCATCCCAGGGCGGAGCGTTGGGGGGAGCGTAGACCGCCACTTTCGGCGGCTTCTCCAGCGGCACCGCATCCATGTTGCCGCCCTGAAGGCCGCCCCGGATTTGTACCAGCTGGCTCTCGTCCAGTGGCTCAACCAGCACCCCCGTTAGTGCGGCATCGCGGGCGGTTCCGGCATCACTGGGGAGGAGGAAGGCTCCGCTACGGTAGTTGAGGAACCACTCTGCCTTCACACCTCGCTTGAGGGCTCGATACGTAAGTCCATACGCCTTAAGATGATCCGTCTGAGCATCGTCCATCGGCACCAGCAGCCAGGGAGCGCTGGAGCGGAGGCGAAAGGAGCCCAGCGGAGAGAACGCGACCAGGCCTGCAGCGGTAGTGGAGACGAACTCGCGCCGCTTCATGTCTTGGGCACCGCTCCCCGCGCTTCGTCGAGCTTGCGCCGTGCCTGGGGCACAAGTGCGCTGCGGGAATAGGTCAGAATGAGGTGCTCCAGTACCTCGACCGCCTCCGCCCCCCGTCGCGCCGAGATGAGCAGCTCGGCCAGGGCCAGCTCGGCAGCAGGAGCGGTAGACGGTGCCTCCTTCACCGCTGCCGCCCGCAAGAGGCGCTCGGCCTCAGCCGGCTTTCCGGAGGCCGTGGAGAGTCTCCCGGCCAGGAGGTACAGCTCGGCCCCGCCGTGCGACGCCGGAAGCTCGGCCGCAACTCGCTCGAGCCCGCCGGTGGCCTGGACGGTGTCGCCCTGCTCGAGCTGCAGCAACGCGCGGCCCAGATCGGGAAGACTGTCTCTCTCCAGCGGCTGCAACAGGGCCAGCATTGTGGTACGATGGGTCGCTTCGGCCCGGTTGCCGGCGTAGGGACCGGCCTCCTTGAAGAGGTCGATGGCGCCCCTTACGTCGCCCTGATAGAGGTGGATGCGGCCCCTCAGCGCGAGACCTTCGACGCTGCTGTCTGCCGAAATGATCGAGTCGGCACGGCCGAGGTTCCCCTGCTTCATCCAGCCGAACGCGATGCCGCGCCGAATGGCGTCGTAGTCATCGGCCGACAGAGTAGCACGCAGCTCGGCCAGCCGCAGGGTTGCGTCGTCCAGCTTGCCCTCCTGGATGAGCACTCCGATCAGCGTCGTCGCGGCATCGGAGGCAACCGACGCTGGTGTACCGCGGTCATCGGCCAGGTCTCCCAGCATCCGGCGTGCGGCAGCCTGGTCGCCCGCCGCGGTATATGCCTGGGCAGCTTCGAGCCGTACTCGCGAAGCCTGCAGCTCCGGCGAGCGGGCAGCAATCGCCTCCAGCACCATCCCTTCTGTGCGCCGCGCCCCCTGACTCCGCATGGTCCGCAGCTGATCGAGAAACCCGCGTAGTACCGCTATCCCCTGGATTCGATCGGCCGGCAGGACCGCGGTCAGCACCCGGAAGCCGCCCTGCGGGTCTCCCCACCGCGACCGCAAATCGGCTTCGATCCGGCGCGCGGTGAGGTCGGTGTCGCGGCTGAGCAGGCGCAGGAGCTCGGGATGTGCCGCCTCAGGAGCCTGGGCCAGCGTGGAGACCGCGGTGGCGCGGTAACCGGGCAGCCGGCGCACCGCGAGGAGCCACTCTCGGAGCGCTGTGGGGTAATCCGCTTCGGCCAGAGACAGCTGGGCCATCTCAGCTGCCATGGCGTCGGGACGGTTCAGGCGTTCGCGGCCGCGGAGGTAGGCGGCGCGTGCGGCGGAACGATTCTGACGGCCGAGCTCGGCCGCGCCCCATTCGCGGTAAGGCGTCTCCTCGGTCGGTGCTACTCGGGCCCACCGCTCGGCGATGCTCCGTACGCTGTCCGGCTGTTCGGCCGCGGCCCAGGCTCGGAGGGCAATGCCGTACACCGCCGAGCTGGACGGAGCAGCCGCCAGGGCCGCGTGCACTGCCGGCAGAATGTCGGCGCTCCGGTTGAGGGGCAGCAGTACTCGCTCGAGACCGAGCAACGCAGACACGTCTGCGGGCTTGCCCGTCAGCACCGATCGATACGCCTCCGCGGCCGCGGCGTAATCGCCCCTTCGCTCGAGGTCGAACGCCCGGGTCATGCCGGTTTGTTGTGACCACGCGCGGGTGGGTAACAGCAGCATGACAATCCAAACGACAGAGCGGGCCTGGAGGGCCATCAGATCACCTCACGGAGGGCTGAGACAGGCGGCGAAAGTAATCTACTACCAGTCGC
>JBDTTD010000199.1:0-4763 GCA_039930805.1 Gemmatimonadales bacterium
GCCGAGATCGAGCCGGTGAGTGCGGCGGACTTCATGCGGTTCCTGTTCGCCTGGCAGCGGGTCGAGCCGGATCAGCGGGCCGCCGGGCTCGAGGGACTCGCCGGTGTCCTGGCTCAGCTGGATGGGTTCGAGCTTCCCGCTGCCGCGTGGGAGAGCGACGTGCTGGCGGCCAGGGTCACCGAGTACGACCCGATGCTGCTGGACACGCTGTGCATGATGGGGCGGGTGGCGTGGGGACGACTCTCAGCGGGGCAGCGGAGCCTGCCCCGAGCAATCGAGCGAGGGAGCGGCGGGGCAGCGGGGAATGGTCAGCAGAGCAATGGCACCGCGGGGCCCATCCGATCAACACCAATCGCCCTCTTCCTGCGCGAGCACGCGAGTGATTGGATCGGGGATCGTAATGGCGCGGAGCTGGAGCTCTCGAGCTATGCGACGATCGTGCGAGACGGGCTGAAGCAGCGTGGGGCGTTGTTCTTCCACGAGCTGACGACGATCACCGGACTCCTGCCCACTCAGGTGGAGCAAGGCCTGGCGGAGCTGGCGGGAATGGGACTGGTCACCTCCGACAGCTTTGCGGGCCTGCGCGCCCTGATCACTCCATCGAGCAAGCGTAAGCCGTTGAGTGGAGCTAAACGGCGGTACCGCACCGCACCGGTGGGCATCGAGACTGCTGGACGGTGGTCACTGCTGAGCGGACGGGCGGACGGGCGGACGGATGGACAGCCGGACGGGCGGACAGCCGAGCTGTACGCTCGCACCCTTCTGCGCCGCTACGGAATCGTCTTCAAGCGTCTCCTGGCCCGCGAGACCGGCGCTCCGCCCTGGCGCGAGCTGCTGATGGCTTACCGCCGACTCGAGGCCAGAGGCGAGATCCGGGGTGGCCGCTTCGTCACCGGCATGTCGGGGGAGCAGTTTGCCCTGCCTGACGCGGTCGGCCAGCTCCGTGCAATCCGCCGGCTGGAAGGCGGAGGCGCGCTGGTCGCGGTGGGGGCGGCCGACCCACTCAATCTCACCGGCATCATCACGGCGGGGGAGCGAGTTACCGGTGTGACTCGGAATCGGGTTCTGTACCGCGACGGTGTGCCGGTACTGGCGCTCGAGGGTGGAGAGGCCAAGTCGATCGGGCCGGATGAGCCGCCCACGCCGGAGATGATCCAGATACTGGTGCGGAGACCAATCAGCCCCGCGCTGCGTGTCCGCCTGGGCATTTCGGGGGTGTCGCCGACCTCGGTACCGATGGAGAGGAGGCCGGGGCGAAGGCGCAAGCGAGCCACGGCGGAAGCGAGGGAGGGATGACCATCCACGGGCTCCACGGTTTCAGCGACCTGGCCCTGCTGCTCATGAGGCTCCTGGTCGGGTTAGTGTTCATCTCGAGCGGCTGGAACCACGCCAAGAATCCGGTCGAGCGAGGTAAGAGCATCGGGATGAGTCCCGGCCTGGCCCGCTTCCTCGGTATAGCCGAGCTGGCCGGTGGCTTTGGTGTAGCCTTCGGAGTGTTGCCTCAACTGGCCGCCCTCGGCCTGATCCTGGTCATGTGTGGGGCCATCTACAAGAAGATCGTCGTCTGGCATACCGGCTTCTGGGGCAAGCACAGCGACGGCTGGCACTACGACCTGCTTTTTGTCGTGATGTGCCTGGTGATCGCGACCACCGGTGGAGGTCGTTACGTAGTGCTCTAGTTTGCTCTGTCATCCCGAGGAGAATAAGATGACCTCTATAACCGCACCCTGGGAAACCGTCCAGCTTTTGCTCGGAGAGCTGGAGCAGGAGGCGCAGACCACGCGCCGGGTGCTGCAGCGAGTTCCGGAAGACAAGCTCACTTGGAGGCCTCACCCCAAGTCATCCTCGCTGGGACAGCTCGCTCTTCATATTGCCAGCATACCGAGCCTGGGCATGCGCGTTCTCGGCCCTGATGTGTTCGAGCCGCAGGAGCGCACGCAGCCGGAGGCTGGCACCGCGGCCGAACTGCTCCCCGCACTGGAGGAAAGCCTCGTCCTGGCGCGCCAGTTTCTTTCCGAGCTTACACCGGAGCGGGCCCAGGGCGTGTGGCGTCTGGTCCGCGGCGGACGGGAGATGATGGCCGCGCCGCGCATTGCGATGGTTCGTACGCTGATGTTCAATCACTGGTATCACCACCGCGGGCAGCTGGTGGTATATCTAAGGCTGCTGGACCTGCCGCTTCCGCCGGTGTATGGACCCACCGCGGACGAGAAGGCATTCGGTTAACCACCTGGCGTGCTCACTACTTGGAGGTCCGCATGCGCAACATCGCCTTGGCTATCCCCGTCCTGCTGCTTGCCCTCACCCTCGGCTGCGACCGCAAGAAGAGCAGCCAGTCCAGTGGCGCGAGCGACACCTCGGTCACCGTCACCACGCCACCCGTCACCGAGGCACCGGTCGAAGCTCGCGATTATTCCTTCGCTGACCGGGATGCGTTCGCCCAGTCGATCCGGAGCCAGCTCACCGGGCTCGACGCTCAGATCGCCCAGCTTGCGTCCGAGGCCAAGTCGAAGGGCGGCGCGGTGAGCGACCGGGCGCTGGAGCGGATCCGGGCCGCGCGCAAGGCGGCGGATGGCCGCCTGAGCGGGCTCGCCAAGGCCACCGCCGACAACTGGGAAACGGTCAAGGCCAGCACGAACCGGTCGGTCGAGACTTTGGCCCAGTCGGTCGAAGCCGCGATGCCGAAGTGACGACGAGGAGAAAGTCGATGGGGTCCACCTTCGCGCTCGCCTTAAGCCTTTCCATCCTGACCCTGGGGGCGAGCGCATCGACCCCGCTCGCGGCCCAGGTCCCCATCAGGGAATGGCCGGTCCCCTATGCCGACTCGCGTCCGCGCGATCCCTACGTCGACGGCAAGGACCGGGTGTGGTTCGTCGGTCAGACCGGGAATTTTGTCGCCTACCTGGAGCCAGAGAGCGGGACGTTCAAGCGCTACGAGCTGGAGGGCGGCGCGCTACCGCACAATCTCATTGTCGACCAAAAGGGGATGGTTTGGTACGCCGGGAACGGGAATGGCCACATAGGAAGGCTCGATCCCGCGACGGGTAAGGTCACCCGCTATCCCATGCCGAGCCCCGCCCGTGATCCGCACACCCTGGTCTTCGACCAGAAGGGCGACATCTGGTTCACCGTCCAGAACTCGAACTTCGTCGGACGGCTGCGCACCGGCACCGGCAAGATCGACCTGATCGAGGTTCCCTCGCCGAACGCGAGGCCGTACGGAATCGAGGTCGACTCCAGGGGCCGGCCCTGGTTCAACGAGTTCGGCAACGAGAAGATCGCCATGGTCGATCCGGCGACCTTGAAGATCCAGGAGCACACGCTCCCTAACGACCGGAGCCGCGGTCGCCGGATCGCGATCACGTCCGACGACCGGATCTGGTACGTGGATTACACCCGCGGGTATCTGGGCCGCTTCGACCCCGCCGCCAAGCAATTCAAGGAGTGGGCGCTGCCGGGTGGTACCGGCGCGCTGCCCTACGCCATGGAGGTGGACGATCGCGACCGGCTCTGGATGGTAGAGACCGGCTCGCAGCCCAACCGGCTGGTGGGGTTCGACCCTGAGACGGAGCAGTTCTTTGGAGTCACACCGATTCCCGGTGGCGGCGGCACGGTGCGGCACATGATGTTCGACAAGCGCAGCGGACAGATCTGGTTTGGCACCGACAACAACACGATTGGGCGGGCGGTGGTGACAGGCGCGAAAACGCCGCCGGCATCCTGAGGGAGCCTAAGCGACCGAAGGATCCCTCCGAGCGCTACCGGAGAGATCCTTCGCGGAGCTCACCATTGAGTTTTCGCGTCCCCAGCTGCAGCGTCTCCGCCACCGGTAATTCCTCGCCCGCAATCCCCAGGTCCCGGAACCGCCGGGCCGACACCAGCACCCGTCCTTCCAGCGAGCCGATCGCGTCGTTGTAGCTCTCCACCGCTCGCACCAACCCCTTCCGCATGTTCTCGAAGTGATCTCCCATGCTGCCCAGCCGCTCGTACAGCTCGCGGCCCAGCTTGCTGATCTCCTGGGCGTTCCGTGCGATGCTCTCCTGCCGCCAGCCATAGGCGATGGCACGGAGCAGGGCGATCAGCGTAGTCGGGCTGGCCGGGATCACCTGCTGTCCCACGCCGAACTCGATGAGTGAGGGATCGTGCTGGCAGGCGGCGCTGAAGAAGGTCTCGCCCGGAAGGAACATGACCACGAAGTCGGGCGCCGGCTGGAACTGGTTCCAGTAGGCCTTGCCGCCCAGCTTCACCATGTGGTCCCGCACCTGGCGGGCATGCTTCTTCAGCAAGAGGTCGCGGGCGCCGTCCTCGCAGTTGTCGTCCGAGGCATCGAGGTAGGCGGCCAGCGGTGACTTGGCATCCACCACGATGGTCTTGTCGCCCGGCAGCCGGATGATCAGGTCGGGCTGCATCCGCCCCTCCTCGCTCTCGGCCCTGGCCTGCTCCACGAAGTCGCAGTAGTCGAGCATGCCGGCCATCTCGACCACCCGGCGGAGCTGGATCTCGCCCCAGCGTCCCCGCACCTGCGGCGCCCGGAGCGCCTTGACCAGGTTCCCGGTCTCGTTCTGGAGCGCCCGCTGGCTCTGCGCCATCGACTTCACCTGTTCCACCAGGCCCGAGTAGCTGGCGATCCGGTCCTTCTCCACTTCATGCAGCTTGCCGTCCACCCGGGCCAGCGCCTCCTGGATGGGTCGAACCAGGTCGCCCACCGCCTTCTGACGCTTCTCCAGGTCGGACGAGGCCGACTGCTGAAATTCCCCCAGCTT
>JBDTTD010000200.1:0-4737 GCA_039930805.1 Gemmatimonadales bacterium
TTGCCGGGTGCCCTTTTTCGTTCTCACGTTGGAGGCACGAACTGTCCACGAACGATCGCGACAAGCGAATCCGCGTTAACCGCATGATCCGGATCAGCCCGGTGCGAGTCATCACCGCTGCTGGTGAGCAACTGGGGGTTCTGCCAATCGAGGAAGCACTGGCGGCTGCCCTGGAACGTGGATTGGATCTCGTGGAGGTAGCGCCGACCGCTCGGCCCCCCGTCGTCAAGATCATGGATTACGGGAAGTTCAAGTTCGAGGAGGCCAAGGCCGCCCGTGCGGCCAAGAAAAAGCAGCACATCATCCAGCTCAAGGAAGTAAAGTATCGCCCGGGAATCGATGACCACGATTTCGACTTCAAGACCCGCCATGCGCGGGAGTTTCTGGGCGATGGCAACAAGGTCAAGGTCACCATGATGTTTCGGGGCCGGCAGATGGCCCACCTGGAGCTGGGCAAGGCGGTGCTCGATCGCGTGGCGGCCATCCTGGCCGACGTGGGCAAGATCGAGTCCGATGCCAAGCTCGAAGGTCGCAACATGACTATGGTCATCGCGCCCAAGTAGGTCCGAACGAGGAATCAAAATGCCGAAGATGAAGACCAAGCGTGCCGCTATGAAGCGCTTCAAGAAGACCGGAACCGGGAAGCTCAAGCGCTGGCACGCCAATCACAGCCATATCCTGACCAAGAAGACGCGCAAGCGGAAGAATCGGCTGAAGAAGCCCGATATCGTCAGCTCGGCGGATTTCCCTCGCATCAGCCGTCTCCTTCAGGCATAAGGATATTTCATGCCCCGCGTTAAAAACGGCGTCGCCCACCACGCCCGGAAAAAGAAGATCATGGAGGCCGCCAAGGGTGCGCGCGGCGGCCGGAGCAAGCTGTACAAGGCGGCCAAGGAGACGGCCGAGCGGGCCATGCGCTATGCCTACCGCGACCGCCGCAAGAAGAAAGGCGAGTTCCGGGCGCTCTGGATCACCCGCATCAACGCCGCCGCCCGGATGCAGGGCCTGAGCTACAGCCGCCTCATGGCCGGGCTCCGGAAAGCGGGCGTGGACATCAACCGGAAGGTCCTGGCTGATCTGGCGGTGCACGATATCGACGCCTTTGCCAAGATCGCCGAGATGGCCAAGAGCGCCGATCAGAACTAACCTGTACCCCCAGGTTGGTTGCCCAGACGGGGCCGTTCGCACTGGGCGGGCGGCCCCGTCGCTGTATTCCCATCACCCTCTCTGAGCCTGATGTCCAACCCGACCGGCTATCCCGAACTCGATGCGTTTCTGCCCCGGCTCGAGGCGGTCCCACGCCTGAGCGTGGACCAGCTTACCTCCGAGCTCATTGCCGTGCTCGGCCGCAAGAACGGGGCGCTCACCGAAGCGCTGAAAGCGGTGCCGTCATTGCCGCTGGACCAGCGAAAGGGCTATGGCGCCGCGGTCAATCAGCTCAAGGCCAGCTTCGAGGCGGCGTTTGCCGCCCGGAGGGAGGTACTCGAGTCGGAGCGTCGCGGCCGCGAGTCGGCGGGGACCGACCTCACCATGTCGGGACGGCGACGCTGGGTGGGAGCCGAGCACCCGGTGACCCGCGTGGTCGACGAAATCGTAGAGATCTTCCGCGGCCTGGGCTTCACGGTCGCGGTGGGGCCGGAGGTGGAGACCGAGTGGTACAACTTCACCGCGCTCAACTTCCCGGCCGATCACCCGGCCATGGACATGCACGACACCCTCTACCTGGACGCTCCGCCGATCGCAGGTGAGCGGGGCGGGCGGCTGCTGCTCCGGACCCACACCTCTCCGGTGCAGATTCGCGCCATGCTGGAGTCGCCGCCACCGGTGCGGGTGATCATTCCCGGACTGGTCTATCGCAACGACCCCTTCGATGCGTCGCACGCACCTGCCTTTTCCCAGATCGAGGGCTTGGCAGTCGATGAAGGAATCTCCTTCGTGGATCTGAAGGCCACGCTGGTGCACTTTGCGCACCAGTTCTTCTCCCCGAGCACCAAGGTTCGCTTCCGGCCGTCGTTCTTTCCCTTCACCGAGCCCTCGGCGGAGATGGATGTCGAATGCCAGATCTGTCATGGCAGTGGCTGCGCGGCATGTAAGGGGACCGGCTGGATGGAAATTCTCGGCTGCGGGATGGTGCACCCCGCTGTGTTCGAGCATTCCGGCGTCGACCCGGAGCGATACACCGGATGGGCCTTCGGCATGGGCCCCCACCGGATCACGATGCTGCGGCATGGGATCCCGGACATCCGGCTGCTCTACGATGGGGACATGAGGTTCCTGGAACAGTTCGTCCCGGGCAGCCAGCGGGACAGCGGGACGGCGGGACAGCAAGGTCAGAAGTCATGAATGTCTCCCTCCGCTGGCTGGAGGATTTCCTCAGACGACGGCTGGACGTCAAGGACGTCACCAACCGCCTGGCCATGCTGGGCGCTCCGGTGGATGCCGTGGAGCCAATCCACGCCGGCCTGGGTGACGTGATCATCGGACTGGTCGAGGAAGTGCGGCCGCATCCCAACGCCGACCGGCTCCGGGTCTGTCTGGTCAACGACGGAACGGCCGAGCGGCGCAAAGTGGTGTGCGGCGCCGCGAATGTGACAGCGGGGCGGAAATATCCCTTCGCCCCGGTCGGTGCCACGCTTCCCGGCGGCCTTCGCATCGAGAAGCGCAAGCTGCGAGGCGAGGCCTCGGAGGGAATGCTGTGCTCCGCTCGGGAGCTGGGCCTGGGCCAGGACGGCGACGGGATCTGGGAGCTGGGAACCGAAGCCGCGCCGGGCACCCGACTGCTGGAGGCTCTCCCCCTGGACGATCACCGATTGGTGGTCGACGTCGGCCCCAACCGTCCCGACCTGCTGGGACACAAGGGAATAGCACGGGAGCTGTCCGCTGCGTACGGTGTTCCGTTCCGGCTCCCGTTGATCCCCGGCTCACCGACCATCGAGGTGCCTCCGGTCCGGCGGGTGGGGAACAGCGCCGAGGTCGGTGGGGTGAGGGCGGCCATTGAAGATCTCGAAGGGTGCCCCCGGTTTCTCGCCGCCGTGGTGAAAGGCGTGAAGGTGGGTCCCTCGCCGGACTGGTTGGCTCGCCGGCTCGAGGCGGCGGGCGTGCGGTCGATCAACAACGTTGTCGATGCCACCAATTACGTCATGCTCGAGCTGAGCCAGCCGATGCACGCCTATGACATCGCCCGGCTCCGGGGGCCCAGCGTGGTGCCGCGGCGGGCGCGTCGGGGAGAGAGCGTCGTGACGCTCGACGGCATGGAGCGCAAGCTCTCGCCCGAGATGACGGTGATCGCCGACGAAGGCGGCGCTATTGGTGTAGCCGGGGTCATGGGAGGCGCCGCCACCGAGGTCAGTCTGGAGACGGTGGATGTATTCCTCGAGTGCGCCTACTTCGTGCCTGCTGGTATCCGGCGGACCCGGCACAGCCTGGGGCTCTCGACTGAGGCGAGCTACCGCTTCGAGCGGGGCATTGACCGATGGGGTGGGGTCGAGGCGCTGCGACGCTGCATCGAGATCATCGGGGCCACCGCCGGTGGCGAGCTGTCCGGCGCGCCGGTCGATGTGGGACCCGGACCGGGCAATCCGCCGCGCATCTTTCTTCGCCCGGCGCGGGTGGCCCAGGTCCTCGGTGTGGAGCTTCCCTGGCAGGCGCTCGAGAGCTACCTGGTTGCCATCGGCGCCAGCGTTGTATCTAAGCCGGAGGACGGCCGCATTGCGGTGGAAGCGCCGAGCTGGCGGCCCGACCTGCTGCGGGAGGTGGACCTCATCGAAGAGGTCGCCCGGATGCACGGGTACGAGAAATTTCCCTCGGAGCTGCGCCCGTTCCGGCCCGGCCTCCTGTCTGATGCGCCGCTCGAGCGCGACACGACCGGCGTGCGACGCGGGCTTGCCCGGCAGGGATTCTTCGAGGTGTCGCCGCTGCCCACCGGTCCGGCGGACGGCCCGGACAGCGTGAGGCTGCTCAACCCGCTGTCGAATGCGGATGGCTACTTGCGCCGGCGCCTCCTGCCCGGGCTGGTGCGCCTGGTAGAGGGCAACTGGGCCAAGCACGTCGCCGATGTGCGCCTGTTCGAGATCGGCACGGTCTTCATCGCGGCGGCCGGCGGCGAGCGCCCGCGGGAAGAGCGACACCTCGCCGCCGTCCTGACCGGTCATCGCGAGCCGCCGCACTGGACCGGCACCGGGCAGGATCGGTTTGATGGGTGGGATCTGAAGGGGCGGTTCGAGGCGGCCGTAGCTCTGGCGATTCCGCAAGCCGCGGTGCAGGTTGAAGGGTCCGAATGGATTGCCCGGGACTCGAACGGCCGCACGGTCGGCCGCGCGGGGCCGGTGGCGGCCGATGTGCCTCCCTGGGCAGCTCCGCTCTTCGGCTTCGAGCTGCTGCTCGATCCGGCTCCGCGTCTCCCGACGCGATTCGCGACCCTCCCCTCGACGCCGTCCTCCGAACGGGTGCTCGCGCTCCTGCTCGCAGAAGGGACCACCGCGCGGCAGGTCGAGGAGTTGCTCGAACGCATGGGCGGCGACCTGCTCGAGTCCATTGTGGTCGAAAGCGACTACCGAGGACCCGAGCTGCCGCCCGGACGGCGCAGCGTGGCGTTCCGGCTCACCTTCCGGGCCGGCGACCGCACGTTGCGCGATCCGGAAATAGACGCTATCGAGACCCGCATGCTCGCCGAGCTGGCCACCGAGCTGGACATCCAGCGCCGCGACGCAGGCGTGCCAAGGAGTGAAGCGTGAGCGT
>JBDTTD010000201.1:0-4717 GCA_039930805.1 Gemmatimonadales bacterium
TCGTTCCCGCTTGCAATCACTCCCGCCAGATAACACCCGGGAACTGGGGTTGCCATCGTCGCTTCGTCGTGCGACGGTACGCCGGTGACCGGATCTACCGGCACCCCTAGCCGGTGCAGCAGACTGGTATCGGCATGATACCCGGTCATCGCAAGTACGGCGTCGGCCGGGATCCTCTCCACCGCCCCGCTCTCATCCGATATTACTTCGACGTCAGTCGGCGTGATCGCCCGGACCCGCGAGCGCCAACGCACCGCGATACTGCCCTCCTTCACCCGATTGACGATGTCGGGCAGCACCCACGCCTTGACGGTGCGGTCGAAGCCCTCGCCGAAATGCACCAGCGTCACCGTGGCCCCGGCTCGCCAGCACTCGAGCGCGGCATCGACGCTGCTGTTGCCCGCTCCGATCACGATCACCCGCTGGTGCCAGTAGGGGTGGCCTTCGATGAAGTAGTGGGCCACATGGGGAAGGTCTTCGCCCGGAACCCTGAGGAAGTTGGGATTGTCGTAGTAGCCAGTCGCAAAGACGATCGCCTGCGCCCGGTAGGCCTTGCTGTCGTGGCGCCGCGCTGCCCCGATGTCGAACCAGCCGTCGGGCGCTCTGGTGACCGCAACCACGTCCTCCCCGGGACGGATATCCAGCGCGTAGTGTTCCGCCACCCGGCGATAGTATATGAGCCCGTCCTGACGGGTGGGCTTCTCGTGGCTGGCGATGAACGGTATGCCGCCGATCTCGATCCGCTCCGGCGTGGAGAAAAACGTCATCGCAAGCGGATAGCGCTCGATGGTAGACACGACCGTTCGCCGGTCGAGGAGCACGCAGGATAATCCCGCCTGCTTGGCCGCAATGCCGGCCGCGAGGCCGCAGGGGCCCGCTCCGATTACCAGTAGATCTACCGACTCAGGCTCCATTGTGCCCCCGCATGGCGCTGCCCCGCCGCCCCGCAGCTTACACCTCAATGATCTGATCCCGCCTGGTCCCCACGCTCACGTACCGCACCGGCACGCCCGACAGCACCTCCAGGCGGTCGAGATACGCCCTGGCTGCCGAAGGGAGATCCTCCAGCCGCCGCGCGGCACCGGTGGGCTGCTGCCAGCCCGGTAGCAGCTCGTAGGTCGGACGTACCCGGCCCAGCGCCTCGACCTCGGCCGGCATCTCCTCGCACCGCTCACCGTCCAGCTGGTAGGCAATGCCGACCGGGATCTCCGCGAAGGAGTCGAGCACGTCCAGCTTGGTGACCGCAAGGCCGGTGAGGCCGTTCACCCGGGCGGCATAGCGGACCACCGTCGCGTCAAACCATCCACAGCGCCGGGGCCGGCCCGTCACCGCGCCGAACTCGCCGCCCAGCTCCCGCAGTTGCCCGCCAGAGGGGCTCTCGGCCTCGGTAGGCAGCGGGCCATTACCGACCCGGGTGGTATAGGCCTTTACCACGCCGAGGACCCCGTTGACCGCCGTGGGCCCGATTCCGGCTCCGACCGCCGCGCCCCCCGCCGTCGTGTTGGAGGAGGTCACGTAGGGATAGGTGCCGTGATCCACGTCCAGCAACGCGCCCTGTGCCCCTTCGAGGAGCACCCGGCGGCCGGCACGGATCGCCCGGTGCACCATGAGGCCGGTGTCCGCCGCCAGCCCGACCAACCGCGGCGCCACGCGCTGCAGCAATTCGACGTGGTCTTCATATCGCGCGCGCTCGCTGCTTCCCATCATGGCCAGCAGACGGTTGGCCCGCTCCACCCGTTCGGTCAGCAGCTGCTGGGCGCACTCCACCCGGCGCAGATCGGTGACCCGGATTCCCCGTCGCCCGTACTTGTCCTCGTAGGCCGGGCCGATACCGCGGCCCGTGGTGCCCAGGTTCTGGCTCCGCTCGCTGGCAGCATCGAGCAGCTTGTGATAGGGGAGCACCAGGTGAGCCCGGTCGGAGACGAACAGGCGACCGGTGGTATCGATGCCGCGGGCATGGAGCTGATCCAACTCGGCAAAGAGGTTCTCCGGCTCCAGCACCACGCCGTTGCCGATGACGCAGGTGACGCTCCGATGCAGGATGCCGGACGGTATCTGGCGGAGGATGAACTGGCTGTCACCGATCACGACGGTGTGGCCCGCGTTGGCCCCGCCCTGATACCGGACCACGAAGTCAGCCCGCTCGGCAAGCACGTCGACCAGCTTCCCCTTGCCCTCGTCTCCCCATTGTGCCCCAACGACCACCATGCAGGTGGTCTTCTCGTCGAACATGTCGGCTCCCCGTATGAAACAACAAAAGAGCCCCTTCCGGGGCTCCTGAATCCTCGGGCAAACCTATCGTGGCCCCCGGGAAACGTCAATTCGACGCGATGGCCTTACCCACTTGTTCGGCAGTGCGGAAGGACAGGCCGTCGGGTGTATCCGCCACCGTATGGATGCAGCGGAGAGTTTGCCACGTCAGCCGTCCGACGGTCACGGCCGGCGCCACCCGGGCCAGCGGCGCGCTATCCACGAAGATTCCCAGGGGCAGGCGCCGGCGTTGCATGGGAAGTCCGATGACTCCGAGCTGTGGCTCCACCGCCCGTGCCAGACGCTCGCCGGCCGCGTCATGGCTCACCAGATACAACTTTCCTTCCTGGTCCACGGTGTCCACGTTGACGAACTCGGTGTCAGTCAGGCCCGGGGAGAGCCGGGCGAACACCCGGGCCCCTACCAGCCCGAACTCCTCGGCACCCGTAATGAGGATGCCTACGGTCGAATCCGGCGCAGCCGCTGCGGCCAGGGCGGCAACCACCCCGGTTCCATTGTCCCGGGCGCCCTGGGAGCGGCCGCTCAGGCGGCCGCGTCCAGCGAGGAAGCCCGCCAGGACCGCCAGCAAAGCTCCAGATCCGGCCAGCACGGGCGAGAGCGGGCCGGAGATGCGGCCGAGAGCTAGCGAGGTCAGCGCCACCACGGCAAGCCCGACTACCCAGACGGCAATCAGCCGGCCGGCCATGGATTGGCTCTGGGCCTTGGAGTCGAGATGCGCTACCACCCAGCGGCGCGGCGGGTTTTGGCCGCGAGTGGCAATCAGGTTGGCATCCTCACGAAGTTCTTCCCCCAGGTGTACCCAACCCAAACCGACGCCAATGGCAACGATGGCCAGCGCCAGCAGCCCGGTAAACCAGACCACGAGGGGGGCCCAGGGCGGGAGACGACCGGAAGAGAGGAATGGAAAGAGGACCAGTGCCAGACCGCCGAGCCCGGCGCCGAAAATGGGAAACGCACGCAGGCTGGACGGAGCAAAGGTGAAGCCCTGCGAGACTACGGTGTAGCCGAGGCTGGTGAGGTATCCGGCGACCAGCCGACGGGCCTTTGCCGCCTCTGGCGTTCCGGCTTCACGGGGGAGCGCCAGTACCTGAAGAGCAATTTCCTTTAACGAGGGCACGCCGGGTCGCGACTCAGGCCGGTCTGGGTCGCTTGGACCGGGCAAGCGCCTGGTCGGCAGTGGCCAGGGCCGCTCGCTTGGTGTCCTCGGTGATCTGACCGGCTTCGATGAGCTCGTCGAGGTGCTGCTCGTAGGTCTGGGTGCCGAGCTCCTTGTGGCCGTCCGCCATGATCTTCTTGACCTGTGAAGTGCGCTTGGGATCCTTGAGGCACTCACGCACCGCGGGTGTTCCCAGCAGGACTTCGACCGCGGCTACCCTCCCCTTGTCGTCCTTGAGCGGAAGCAGCTGTTGCGAGATGACCGAGTGCATCGCCTCGGAGAATCGCAGGCGGCCGATCTCCCGTTCCTCGGCGGGCAGAGTGGCGATCAAGCGCTCGATGGTGGTGACCACATCGGGGGTGGTGCTGGTGGCGATGACCAGATGACCGGTCTCGGCGCCCTTGAGGGCGGTATCGATGGTGGCGGCGTCAGCCATTTCTCCCAGGACCACGACGTCGGGATCCTGCCGGAGAGCGGCCTTGAGCCCCACGGCAAGGCTCTCGGTGTCGACGCCGATTTCCCGCTGGGTAATGGAGCAGCTCAGATCGCGGTGCAGAAACTCGATCGGGTTCTCGATGGTGACCACGTGCTTGTGCAGGGTGCGGTTGATGTGATGCACCATGGCGGCGACGGTGGAGCTCTTTCCGCTGCCGCTCACTCCCGAGACCAGTACCAGGCCACGGTCGGCCTCGGCGATCTGCTTGAGCACCTCCGGCAGTTGTAGCGACTCGATGGTAGGCACCGTGAATGGAATGACCCGCATGACGATCATGAAGGAGGAGCGCTGCCGGAGCACGTTGACCCGAAACCGGCCCACTCCGGGCATACCCCAGGAGCAGTCGAAGTCGCGCAGCCGCTCGATCTTCGCCCGGTCTTCGTCGTTGCTGATCAGCTTCAGGGCGATCGCCTTGGTCTGATCAGGGGTCAACCGCTGCTTGGTGAGCGCCACCAGCTTGCCGTTGATCCGGGCACGGAACACGTCGCCCGCCTTGATATGCAGGTCGGAGGCGCCGCGCTCGACCGCCGCCTTGATGATCTTCTCCATGATATCCGCCACAATAGGGGGAAGCCGCGGTCTACCGGATCACGTCGGACACCGCTGGTTCACCGCGGGGCCGGAGAAACCCCATCCGGTCCCGCACCTCCCCCATGGTCTCGGAAGCCTGCCGGCGAGCCGCCGCCGCGCCTTCCGCCAGGATCTCGTCTACCCGGTCAGGGGCTTCCTGGAGCTGTAACGCCCGCTCCCTGATGGGCGCGAGGGTGGCGATCATATTATCGGCCAGTACCCGC
>JBDTTD010000202.1:0-4708 GCA_039930805.1 Gemmatimonadales bacterium
GAGGAGTTCCGCGGGGAGAAGACCCACATGCCGGAGTACCCGCAGGAGGGCTGCCTTCGCGGTGGTCACATTCCCGGGGCGAAGAGCATCCCGTGGGCCAAGGCGATCGATCCTGAGACGCACACTTTCCGCCCGGCGAGCGAGCTCAAAAAGCTCTACGAGCAGGACAACAACCTTCGGCCCAAGGCCGAGACGATCGCGTACTGCCGGATCGGTGAGCGATCCTCCCACACCTGGTTTGCGCTGACCTACCTGCTGGGTTTCGACAACGTTCGGAACTACGATGGGTCGTGGACCGAGTGGGGGAACGCGGTGAGGTTGCCGGTGGAGAAGGGGTGAAGGCTAGCCTAAACCTCCCGTATCCGGTCCGGGAAGTCGGTAATGATTCCAGCGACGCCGTCCGCCCGCAACCTCTGAGCGAGGGCAGGGTCGTTGACGGTCCAGACATGCACCGGACATCCCCGCTCGCGTGCGGCGGCAACGAACCTGGCGGTGGGCACTCTGAGCCCCCGGTACCGCACCGGCACTGAAAGCAACCGGTACGGAGCGGTGATCGCCCCAACCCGGCGGACACGGCTGCCTCTCGCAAGAAGACTTCCCCAGTACAGCTGCGATATCTCCTTCGGTGCCGCCGCTCGGGAGAACAATGGGGCTTCAAACGCCGTCAGCGCCGTGGGGTCGTCCGACGCAAGTACGCATCGGTCGGCCGAAGCCTTTTCCAGGAGCAGCTGCCGGACCGTGGCCTGGGCCCGGGATTCCTTCATATCCAGCAGCAGCGGCATGTCGGGGAAGGCATCCAACACTTCTGCCAAGGTTGGAATGACGACGCCGGCGCCGCGGAACGGAAAGGTCCGTCCCCCGTCGGGAGAGAAACGGGCTCCGGCATCAGCCGCTCTCAACTGAGCCAGAGTTTGACCGGCCACAATATCCCGGCGGTCGGTGGTCCGCTCCAGGGTTGGGTCGTGGAGCACGACCGGGACCCCATCGGAGGTGAGGTGGACATCGAGCTCGAAGGCGTCCGCGCCCTGGCGGTGGGCAAGGCCGAAGGCCTCGAGGGTGTTCTCGGGCGCCGATCCGGAGGCGCCGCGGTGCGCGATCACCGGTCTCCCGGCGAGGTCGAGAAGCGAATTCATCGATGGAGGAATAGCTTTACCCGATGACCATTGCCGATGTCCGCCGCGAGTACGCTCGAGCCCGCCTGGACGAGGCCCATGTGAGCGCCGATCCAGTGGTGGAGTTCGACCGCTGGTTCACTCAGGCTCGCGAGGCCGAGGTGCCGGAACCGAATGCGATGACCCTGGCCACGGCCACACGGGACGGCCTGCCGTCAGCCCGGATCGTCCTGCTTAAAGGGTATGATGAGCGCGGCTTCGTGTTCTTTACCGACTACCGCAGTCAGAAGGGAACCGAGCTGGAGCAGAACCCGCAGGCGTCGCTGGTCTTCTTCTGGCCTGAGCTGGAGCGGCAGGTGCGCATTTCGGGCCCGGTGGGCGTCGTCGCCCGGGAGGAGTCGGAGTCATACTTCCATACCCGCCCCCGGGCCAGCCAGCTGAGCGCCTGGGTGTCCCACCAGAGTCAGGTGATCCCCGGCCGCGAGGTGCTGGATGGCCAGGCAAGGCAGATGGGCGGCCGCTATCCCGAAGAAGTACCCTTGCCTCCGTACTGGGGCGGGTTTCGGGTCACTCCAGAGACCGTCGAGTTCTGGCAGGGTCGCCCCAGCCGGCTCCACGACCGGATACGGTATACCCGGGTCCGGGAGCAGTGGAAAGTGGAGCGACTGTCGCCTTAACGGGTGGACGAATGGACGGGCGGACAGGCGGACGACAAGCCCGACATTTCAATCAGCGGGTTGACTGACCGACTTCACCGCCTGGCCGCCCGATCGTCAGCCCGCCCGTCCGCACGTCCGCCCGCCCGCCCGTTTAGAAGTTCGCCGTTATCCCTCCCAATACCCGCCGGCCGATCACTGACCCGCCATACAGCTGGAACCGCTTCTGATCCAGAAGATTGGTTGCGGTGCCATGGATGCGGAGGTTGTTGTTGAACCGGAATCCGGCGCTCAGGTTCACGAATTCGCTAGCCGGGACGTAGCCGTTGAAGATACCGGCAGCCCACTGATAGCCATCAACCAGCCGCAGGGAAACGTTGGCGTCGAGTCCCTTCTCCCCTGCGTACGACACCGAAAAGTTGGCCTTCTTGCTCGGTGTGTTGGGCTGCAGCTGGTCACCGGCCTGCTGGGACTTCACCTCGAAGTCGAAGCCGGTAAACGAAACATCGGCTCTCAGCTCGGGCGTGAACTGATAGCCCACCCCGAGCTCCACTCCCCGCTCGGTCACCTTTCCGGAATTGGTATATGACAGGACGATTGCACGGCTGCCATCGGGGAGCGTGGCGAGTGCATTGGCTCCCTGAATAGTGGTTCCGGCCGCAACCGCCGCATACCCGCCCTGGAGGGCGGGGATCGGTGCCCGGAGTGCGGCAGCCTGAGCCGGGCTGATCTGACCACCCGCCTCCAGCTGATTGATCCGCGTCGCCAGGGCCGCCAGGTCAGCGGGGACGTTCAGGCCGCCATCGGTGAGGGAGAAGCTGGGATACGCTGAATTGACGCCCGGCAGCAGGTCGGTGACGAAGTCCTTGAGGTCGTTGATGTAGAAGTCGGCCGTGACGTAGAGGTTGCTGGACAGGCTCCCCTTATAGCCCAGCTCCCAACCCAGCACCTTCTCGACCTTCAGAGCGGAGTTGCCCAGCGCCAGTGCCTGGGTCTGGGGCGAGAAGTCCCAGGGGAGTGTGCTGTGAAGCGTCAGGCCTGCCAGTGCGGCGGGCGGGAGACTCGCCTGCACCTGAGTGTAGTATTGCTGGATTCCGTTCTCGACCGTGAAGGGTCCAGCGGTGGGGGCAGCCACCGGAACCTGGAGGAAGAACTCGGAGTAGTTCGGGGTCTGGAATGCGCTATTGACCGAGAACCGGAAGGAATGGCTCGCGTTCGGGCTGAACACCAGGGCGCCCTTGGGTGAGAACTGGGCCTTGAAGAGGGTGCCGTCGTCCACCCGGCCGGCGCCTACCAGCCGGAGCTGCGGAATCAGCTTGTATTCGAGCTGGCCATAGGCCGAGTAGTAGTCGTCGCTCCGGTCGTCGTTGACCAGGTTCATCAGGGTGCCGGAGGTGTTGACCTGGGTATTTCGATAGGAGGCCCCGTACACGACCCGTCCGCGATCGGCCTGGAAGTTCCAGTTCTGCTGCCCCTCGAAATGGAAGATGTCCGACCGTTCTTCCAGCGGAAGGCCGGACACCAGCGAATATTGGGGGTCGACCGAGGTGCGGCTGTTCCAGAAGCCGAAGATGTTGTAGCGGTCATGAGCCAGGGATACACGCGCGTACGGCTTCATCGCCTTCAACACCTGCACCCGGCCGATGCCGGTCACGAAGACCTCGTTCTCGACCCGGGCACCGCCGCCATCGGCGGAGAGCACCGCGCCGTTGTTCATGTAATAGTCGACCCGGGCCGAGCCGTAGGCATTCTGCAGGGGAGCGCGCTCACCTAGCGGCTCGCCCGTGACCGGGTCGGTAGTCTGGCCGTTCAAGGGACGGGTTTCGAGAGTCAGAGGGACTGGCTGGTCGGTGGCCGGATCGTATTCCTGCTGGAGCGAGGTGCCGTTTCTGAGTGTCCGGGACCGGGAGTAGGTGTCACTACGATTGTAGCCGGCATTGATACGGTAGCCGAACCGCTGATCTCCAAACACTCCCGCCTGCCGGAAATCGCCCCTGAAGGTCTCCAGCTCGCCGCCGGCCAGGGTCAGCTTGGTGCCCACCACCTCTCGAGCCAGCGGGGTGGTGATGTTGATGACCCCGCTGAAGGCATTGGCGCCGTACAGCGCCGATCCGGGTCCGCGCACCATCTCGAGGCGTCCAATATCCTCCAGCGGCTGGGTCATGCCATTCCACTCCTGGGAGCCCAGGAAGGCGATGGCCAGGTCTCGGCCGTCCTGCAGCACCAGCACCCGGCGATTCAGAGAGGAATTGAATCCGCGGGCGTTGACGTTGAAGTCGTTCACGCCGCTCTGGACCACGTCCGCCCCCGGTACCGCCTGCAGGGCCAAGGGGGCCTGCCCCGTGATCGATGTGCTCTGGAGGACCTCCTGCGGGACCACAGAAATCGCGGCCGGTGCCTCGACGATCCGTTCGGGACCACGGGATGCTCCCTCGACCACCAGCTCGGTCAGCGCCAGCGCAACCGGCTTCAGCGCCGCGTCCACCGTGGTGGTGCTTCCCGCCGCGACGTCGGCCTGGGTCTCTATCGGGCTGTAGCCCAGCCACCGAAACACGATTGTCTGTGGTCCCGCAGGTACCCGGCGCAGCGTGTATTTACCGTCCGGGGCCGTAATCGTGCTGAGACCGGTGCCTTTCACGGTCACCGAGACGCTCGGGAGCGCCGACCCTTCACCTGCCCGGGTCACGGTCCCGGTGACCGTCCCCGTCTCCTGGGCGCCGGCCCACCGCGGGATGAGGGAGAGCAGGACGAGGGAGGCCAGAAGGAACAAAGCGCGGGGCAAGGCGAACAGGATACGGGGCATACCGTAGGTCCTCATCGGTGGTTGGCTGCGCGTGCCGCCGCCGCGGCTGCCGGAGGCTATGACTCCGCTGTGATCGGAACTGGAATGGAGAAGTACAACAGTATACAGGAGGAAAAGAACTTCGACTAGCGGGTCAG
>JBDTTD010000203.1:0-4705 GCA_039930805.1 Gemmatimonadales bacterium
GCCCGACCAATCATTCCATTGCGAATTCGCGGTTGAACACGACCTCGAAGCTGAAAGTCTTGCTCTTGCTCTTGGTCTCCATGTGATCGGCGATCCGCTTGAGCCGGGCCGGAATCCCGAGGATCTTCTCCTGCGCCTTCCGCCCCAGTTCACCCAAGCCGTCCAGGCTTTCGATCTTCCAGTAGCGGATCTGCTCCTGCACGATGCGGAGGTAGTCCCGCGGACCGTAGATCCCTGACCGGCGGATGACGTCTGCCATCTCCTTGAAGCCCGGCATGGTGACGCCGGGCATGTCGATGGCCGGCAGGATAAAGGATGCCGAGTGCAGGGCCTGGTCCGGATCGCGCTTCAGGATCTCCTCGAACACCGTCCGGTAGAAGGTGTAGTGGCGGGCTTCCTCCTTGGCGACCTGGCTGAGGATCACGCCCAGCCGGGGCTCATACTCGGCCACGATCTTTCCGGTCTCACTGTGGGAGAACTGGGTGGCGCGCTCCTGCACCGTGGTGTAGGCAAAGACCCGGTACGGGTCCCGATCCCACTGGGGGTGGAAGCCGGCCCGGAGATATTCGAACTGCATCTCCTCCAGCTTCCGCTGCTGGAGAAGTTGGGTGTCCCGGGCGTAGTCGTGCAACACCTGCCCGTGCCGGTCCTCTTCCGCGGTCCACAGGTTGTTCCAGCCTCTCCAGAAGCTCTCGTCGCCCAGGTAGACGGCCAGAAGCCGGTGAAAGTGCGGGAGGCCCTCCTCGGTGAGGAGGTTCAGGGCAAGGGCGGCGCGGGCATGATCGGGGATTCCGGCCGCCTGGCGCCGGAGCGTGGCCAGGTGGGTGTCGGGAGATTCGTCCGGGCCCGGTTCCAAGAGGTCGGATGGGAACCAAAGCTCACGTTTGCGCTCGTGGGCCTCCATCAGCTCCCCGACCTTTTCTTCCAGGTCCTGGAGCACTTCGATTTTCGAGTAGATCTCGCGCGCGGGGTCGGTGGCGATGCCCATGGGTAACCTAGAACAACCGAGAAGCCTGCCAATGTGGGACAGGGCCAGCCACCAAAGATAACGGCGCTGGTCCTGTCAGTGCCACCCGGGCGCTTCCTGACTAGGGAGCGGCGGGGTCCAGCCGCTTCTCCATCAGGGACCAGGTGCGCCGTCCCAAGTAGCCATCGCGCTGGAAGATGCGGCGCCAGCCAAGGGCGGCCAGGAGACCTTCTGCGCGGGAGTCGTCGGTCCAGAACTCCGCCAGGTGGGCCCCGGACTCGGTGGCGCGTTCCTCGAAGGCAGACAGGAGGCGGTGGGCGTGGCCCCGGTGACGCTCCTGGGGCAGGACGACGATATCGACCAGGTGGGCGACCCCGCCCCGGAGCCAGAACCGAAGGCCGCCGATCCAGTCACCAATCTCGTTGCTCAGAATGAGATAGCGCTCATCGAGGGTACTAGACCAGCCGCTGGGATCCTCCTCCTGCTCCAGGATCTCGGAGAACCAGGCGGCGAAGTCTTCGTCCTGTTCCATGTCTCGAATCGTCAACTCGCTCATCTGCCACCTTCCTCGATGGGAGACTCCCATCGCTTCGCCAGCAACACTAATGCCACGCCCGCTGTTCCCGTCTGTAAAGGTGATCCCCTCCCCCGTGAGGTCCCGGTTCCGGCCGCGGTAGGGCGACTTCCATATTGCCTTGGACTTCTGCCAGGATAATCTTGAGAGATGACCGCTACAACCACTCAATCGGCCAAGCCGGTAATTGTGCAGTGTCCCTTCTGCTCCGCCGCCAACCGGGTGGACCTGGCGCGGCTCGCCTCCGGGCCCAAGTGCGCCAAGTGTGGCAAACCGCTGCGGCTCGACCGGCCTCAGAAGGTGACGGACAAGGACTTCGAACGAACGATAGCAGGGTCGAGCGTTCCGGTGCTGGTGGACTTCTATGCCGACTGGTGCGGCCCCTGTAAGGCCATGGCACCGACGCTGGACGAGCTGGCCCACAAACGCGCCGGCGAGGCACTCGTGGTCAAGCTCGACACCGAGGCCAACCCGCTCACCGCTTCCCGCTTCGGAATCCGGGGAATCCCTACCGTCATTGCCTTCGAGGGTGGGAAGGAGAAAGGCCGGCACGTCGGCCTGGCCGACATGAAGGTGCTGGAGGGCCTCATCAGCCCAGCAAGCTAAGCCTGGCCCGCACGATCAGCCGAGTCCTGCGGCCACCCCCACGGCCAGCGCGATGGCGGCCAATATCATGAGCCCGCCGTACAGCGGCAGCATGAACTTGAGCCAGTCCTCGTAGCGCACGCCCGCCGCCGCCAGCATGGCCATCAGCGCTCCATTGGTCGGCGTGAGGATGTCACACAAGCCCGCGCCGTACTGGTAGGCCAGGACCGTAACCTGACGGGACAGACCGATCAGATCGGAGAGGGGCACCAGCAACGGCAGGGTGAGCACCGCCTGACTGCTGGTGCTTGGTACAGGCACATGGATCACGGCCTGAACCACCATCATCCCCAGCGCGGCCAGGGCGGTGGGGAGTCCGGCGATCGGCGTGAACAGGCCGTGGACGATGGTGTCTACGATTTGACCCTCGTTGAGCACCACGTAAATCGCGCGGGCAAACCCAACCAATAGCGCGGCCAGGGTCATCGACCTGAAGCCATCAACGAAGGCGTCGCTGGTGCCCGCCACACCCAGCCGTCCCAGGACACCTGCCAGCACGCCCACCGCGAAGAAGAGCGCGGCAAGCTCGTTGAACTCCCAGCCAAGGCGCTGCGCACCGTAGACGTAGATGGCGAAAGCCGCGAGGATGGCCAGCAATATGGTCAGATCGCGCCCGCCCAGCGGCACCCGCTCCTCCACTCCCGCGGTATCCGGGCGGACCCGGGTTCGCCTGGCATGGTACATGGTGCCCAGGATCCAGAAGCCGAGCGCCGGCAGCAGGAAAGCCAGGCGAAATCCCAGCCCTGAGGCCGGCGGGAGCTCGGCCACCTTCTGGGCAATGGCGACCTGAAACGGGTTGACCGGACTGAACGCCGCCCCAACCGCGGCGGCGCCAAGGCTCATCGCCACCGCGGTGACGGGAGTAAAGCCGAGCTGACGCACCAGCAGGAGCAGGACCGGGACAAAAGCGATTAGCTCCTCCTGCATCTGCATCATGATCCCGCCCAGACTAAAGGCCACACTGGCGACCGGAATCACCAGAATGCCCCGGTGTCTCAACCGGCGAACCAGGCCATGCACCAGCCGGACGAACGTACCGGTGCGCTCGACCACGGTGAACGCCCCGCCGATCAGGAAAATCAGTCCGATCACCGAGGCCGCGTCGACGATCCCCTTGGGGATGGCAACGAGGGCCCGGAACGGGCCCACCGGGTGCTGCTCCACCCGCTGATAAGTGCCGGGCACGACTACGCTGCGGCCGGTGGCCGGGTCTTCCCGGCGCTCATACCTGCCGGCGGGGAGCACCCAGGTAAGGGCGGCCGCGAGGAATACGCAGCCCACCAGAAGGGTGAGGGGGTGAGGGAAACGGGAAGGATGGGAAGGACGGGAAGGATCGAGGGCTTCCCTGCCATCTTTCCCGTCTTTCCCGTCCTTCAGATATTCCTGCACTGCCGGCTGACCGGAGCAATCCGCCCGCAGGCGATCGACTCGTTCATGCCGTTGGCGATCGGGCCGCAGGCGGCGGTCTGCGCCTCGCGAGTGGCGTCGGATTGGGAAGCTGCCGAGGCCGTGGCGCTGCTGCGCGTGTTATTGAAGGCGACCGTGACCGAGCATTCCACCCGCTGGGAGGAGAGGGTGGACCAGAGCAGGAACCCCGCAAAGGCAAGCACCGCAAGCAGGGTCAGGAGCCGTCCTCGTTGAGTCACGCATTCCTCCGGATGGGTTCCGGGCCACGGAACCCTGAATGGGATGCCGCTGTTCTGGTGGAAGCGTCCGGCTGAGCCGGTGCGCACCCTGCCAAGGATGAGTCGAATGGAATGTGAAGCGGTCCTTCTGCTGCTGTGGGAATATCTTGATGAAGAGCTGAGTGCGGAAGAGGCCGATACGGTGCGCTCGCACGTGAGCCATTGTCCCCAGTGCCACCCGGCCTACTGCTGCGATCGCGCCTTCCTCGAGCTGCTCGCCCGGCAGCGGAACCGATGCTCGGCTCCGTCCACGCTCGTGGTGTCGGTCCTCTCCCGGCTTCGCCTCACCTAAAGCCCCAGCGGTTCCACCTCCGCCTCGATTCACCGCCAGCAGGCGGCATCGGCTAAGCCGGGACTCCCCTGGTTGCGCCGGTTATATTGCTGAGACGACTAGCGTCCGGGGCTCGTGCCTGGTTCGGCGGGCAGTCCTCCGGTTTCGGCGCCGCGCTTTCCGTCGTCGATTGGCGTGACCATCGTCCGCCAGCCGCTTTTGAAGTGAATCGTCAGCCGAAAACCGAGAGGATCCGCCCCGGCGTCTGTCACATCCGGCAGGGTTCGAGCGTACCTCACCGCGGTATCGGCCCGTTTCCGGAGATCTTCGAGCGTTGAGCCATCGTGGGCATGCCCGTATTCACGAGCGATGGCCACCTCTTGTGCCTGGTCCCGGCCATAGCGCGCGTATCGGTCCGGTGGGACCAACCCGTCCTGGTCGGTAAGGCGGGACTCGAGGTCGTATGCCCGGCACGACACCAGGGCCAGGACCAGCAACGCGACGCCAACGGATCTGATCATTACATATCCCCGAGCTGAAGTCAGTACTCAGGCCTTCATCCC
>JBDTTD010000204.1:0-4634 GCA_039930805.1 Gemmatimonadales bacterium
TACGGAAAGACGTTGCCCACCTGCGAGGCCATTGCAGCGTACGTCTTCCCCCGCATCGACGCACGGCTTCCGGCCGGACCCGTGCTCGAGCGGGTATGCATCATGGAGGACCCGACACTATATGCCGACTGCACCGGAGTCGCCTGATCTGATCCAGCCCTCGAAGCGGGGCGGGCGCATGTCCCAGCTCGCCGCGGTCGAGGAGGTGGCGGTGTGGCTCGAGGTCAACGGAAAGCCGGCTGTCACCTGGATGTGCACGCCGGACCTGCTGGAGGAGCTGGCGGTAGGATGGCTTCACGGCGAGGGGTATATCGATTCCATTGATCAGGTGCACCTGCGCCCCTGCGCCACCGACCTGGGTTTCTGGGCCGCGGTGCCCGAGGACCGGGTGGCGGCGGTGAAAGCCGAAGGCCGAAAGCCTGTGTTGGCTTCTGGCTGCGGCGCCGTCTCCACTTTCCTGGCAGACCCTGCTACCGTGGTCGCTCAGCCCGCGCGAGGGATGCCGCCGGAACTGGAGGAGCTTCGCGGCCTGTTCAAGAGCCTGTTCGCCAAGGGAGAACGGTACAAGGACACCGGTGGCATTCACGCCGCGGCGTTGATCGATCCGGCCGCGTTCCCGCCACTCGTCGCCCATGCCGAGGACATTGGCCGGCACAACGCGGTGGACAAGGTGCTGGGAGCGGCGATGCTCGCTGGACGCAAGGTCGAGGGACTCGGTCTGCTGGTCACCGGCCGGATCTCGGCCGAGCTGGCATTCAAGGCGGCCCGGGCGGGACTGGCCTACGTGGCCACGCCCTCGGTCCCCTCCACCCTAGCGGTGGAGATCGCCCGGCGAAGCGGGATGGTGCTGGTGGGACGTGCCGTGAGCGGTCACCCGCAGCATCACGGCGCGGAGGGGCCGAGTGCCCCCTGACCGTACCAGGCTGGCGGAGCTGGTTCGCGGCGCCCGGCGGATTGCGGTGGTGGGTTTGAGCCGGAAACCGGAGCGGCCCAGTCACGGAGTGGCAGCGTATCTTCAGCGCGCCGGGTACACCATCATCCCGGTGCATCCGGTCGGGGGGGTGACGCTGGGCGAGGCGGTCCATCCCGATCTTCGGTCGGCGGCCACCACCGGACCCATCGATATCGTCAACATCTTTCGCCGCTCCGAGCATATCCCCGCATTGCTGGACCAGCTGCTGGAAGTTCGTCCGCCGCTGGTCTGGATGCAGCAAGGTATCCGGCACGACGAAGTAGCCCGCAAACTCGAAGCCGCCGGCATCGCGGTCGTGATGGACCGGTGTCTCGCGGTCGACCATCAATTTCTGGGGGGCTGATGCAGACCCGAAGGCTCCTCGTTTTCCTGGCGGCCCTCACCGCGATCGGTGCGCTTCCCTCCGTGGTCTTTGCCCAGGCAACGAAGGATCAGTCCAGCCTTGTGTTTACGATCTCAGGTGGCTGGGTAGGCGGAAGCAAGCTCTGGTCGAGCTCTCCGCAGCCGATCCAGTTCCTCAGTCCGGCCGATACTTTTGCGGTCGATCGGAGAATCCGGTCCACCCTGGCGGTTGGATTCGGCGGGGTCTACTTCCCCGGCGAGAACGTCGGAGTCACGGTCGAGGGCTTCCTGATCGGGCTGGGCTTCGAGGACTTCTGCCGGCACCTCTTCTCGTCGGGGGCCGCCGCCACGGCCCAGGTCTGTGAATCCATTCAGGGCAAAAAGAAAGCGGCGACAACGGTCATTCTCTCTGCCGGTCCCATGTTCCGCCTCAACAGCCGCAAGCTCTTCTCGCCCTACGGCCGGATAAACCTGGGACTGGTCCTGAGTCAGCAGAGCTCGTTGCGGACCTCGGGCCAGTTCGTCAACGACCTGGGTCAGATCGAGGATCTGTTCGTGTACTCGGACGACCACAACTCCCGGGTGGACCCTTCAGTTGCGCTGGGCCTGGGCTTCACGGCCGCAGTGGCCAGGGGGTATAACCTTCGCTGGGAACTCAGGGACAACATCACCGGTGTCCAGAGCGTCACCGGCACGATTCCGATTGCCGGGTTCGTTCCCCCGCACGAGCGGGTATTCAAGCATCTGTTCAGCATGACGGTAGGCTTTGACGTCGTGCTCGAACGGCGCCGGGGAAGACGGTATTGAAGCGGGACGGGGGGACAGAGGGACAGCGGGACAGGGTTCGAGGAGCAATCCTGGCGGGTGGCGGAGCAACCCGGTTCGGCGGGAAGCCGAAGGGCCTGGAGCTGGTTGGCGGAGAGCGAATCCTCGACCGCCTGGTGCGGGTGATGACGACCGCGTTGAGGGAGCCTCCCCTGCTCGTGGCCAACGCCGAGGATGCCCCGACCTGGCGCCCCGACCTCCGAACGGTCAGCGATGCCCAGCCCGGCCTGGGTGCGCTGGGCGGCATCTATACCGCGGTGATCGAGTCACCGGCACCCGTGGTCTGCGTTGCCTGGGACATGCCCTTCGTCTCCGAATCGCTGATCTGGACGCTCGCCGAAGGCCTCGATCATCATGATGCCCTGCTCCCCGAAAGCGGCGGACGCCGCGGTGTAGAGCCGCTCTGCGCGGCCTACGGTCCAGCCTGCCGACAAGCCATCGCCGACTGCCTGGCCTCCGGAAACCTCCGGGCGATCGGGTTCCACGACCGAATCCGGGTCGGTATCCTCCCTCTGGAACAGGTACGGGCCCTGGCGGACCCGGAGCTGCTGTTCTTCAACGTGAACACCGCGGACGACCTCGCGAGAGCGGACCAGCTGTGGCGTCAACGCGCATCATCTCCATAATCGGCCGGAAGAATGCCGGGAAGACGACCCTTGCCGTAGCCCTGATAAGCGAGCTGGCCCGTCGGGGGCATCGGGTCATGACCATCAAGCACGGGCACCATCCCGCCAGCGCGGACCGGGCCGGAAGCGATACCTGGCGGCACTTCAACGAGGGACGCGCCGAGCGAGTGCTCATCGCATCGCCGGATCTGAGGGTGCTCTTCGAGCGGAGCCCGGACGACTACGACCCCATTGGACTGGCTCGGCGGTACATGCAGGGCGCGGATATCGTGCTCACCGAAGGGTTCAAGAACGCCCCCCTCCCAAAAATCGAGGTGTTCCGCCGGGTGGCCGGCGATCGGCCTCTGTACGACGCCTCGGCACCGAATGCCGGCGAATGGGTAGCCCTCGTCACCGACGATCCGACCTTTCAGGCTGAGTGTCCAGTCCTCCGTTTCCACGACACTATCTGGCTTCAGTCGCTCGCCAGCCTGGCCTGGGAGCGCTCGCTGGTCCTCGACTCGTGACCGGTCCCCTCGGCGCGGCGGAAGCCGCCGGCAGAATTCTGACCGATGTGCGGCGGCAACCGGCCCTGCGCATGCCGCTCGACGACGCGCTCGACGGGGTGCTGGCCGAGGACGTGGTCAGCCCGCTCGACATTCCGGCCTGGACCAATTCGGCGATGGATGGCTACGCGGCTCGGGCCGAGGACGTGCGCGGCGCCGCGGAAACAGGCCCGGTGCGGCTGCGAGTGATCGAACACATTCCCGCGGGACACTTTCCGACCCGCACGATAGGCCCGGGCGAGTGCGCCCGGATCTTCACCGGCGCGCCCCTGCCCGAGGGCGCGGACAGTGTGATCCGCCAGGAGGACACCGACCAGGGGGCCGACACGGTTACGATCGTTAAGGACCGCGATGCAGGGGTGAACACCCGGAGGGTTGGCGAGGATATCCGAAAAGGCACCACGGTGCTCACCGCCGGCTCCGAGCTCGGCCCGGCGCAGCTCGGGGTGCTTGCCTCCCTGGCCGTGGCCCACCCGCTGGTCTACCGGCGGCCGCGGGTGGCCATCCTCGGCAGCGGCGATGAGATCGTGGACGTGGATCAGCCGGAGGAGATCCTCAGCGGCCGGAAGATCGCCAGCAGCAATACCCACACGCTGGTGGCCCTGGTACGGCAGAGCGGCGGGGAACCGGTGAACCTCGGGATCGCCGCCGACACGCCCGCCAGCCTGCGTGAGCACCTGGCCCGGGCCAGGGACTGCGATCTGCTGGTGACGACGGCCGGCATCAGCGTGGGAGAGCACGACTACGTGCGGAGCGTGCTCGACGAGCTGGGCGCCCAGCAGCGCTTCTGGAAGCTTCGGATGCGGCCGGGAGCCCCGGTGGGGTTTGGCTTACTGGGCCAGACGCCGTGGATCGGGCTCCCCGGAAATCCGGTGAGCACCATGGTAACCTACGAGCTGTTCGTGCACCCGGCGATCCGGAAGATGATGGGCCACCAGCGCGTATTCCGCCGTAGCCTCCCGGTCCGCATGACCGAGTCGATAACCTTGAAGCCCAAACTGCAGCACTTCCTCCGCGGGATCGTGAGCGAAGGACCGAACGGCCTCGAGGGCCGGCTTACCGGGCCTCAGGGCTCAGGAATCCTCACCTCCATGGTCCTGGCCAACGCGCTTCTTGTTGTTCCCGAGGGTCAACACGAGACCCCGGCGGGTGGTACGGTGCAGGCGGTTGTCTTGAATGACCCGATCCATCAAGAGCACCCGGGGTTCTAGAAAAAAGTCAGGAGTCGGGAGTCAGGAGTCAGGAGTCGGGGGAAAGCACCACCTCATCAACTGGTCCTTCGCTTCCCTCGGGATGAGGTGTTTCTTTGAGGCCCGACTCCCG
>JBDTTD010000205.1:0-4616 GCA_039930805.1 Gemmatimonadales bacterium
AGGCTGTGGGCTATTGGCTATGGCGGACGGGCGGACGGGCGGACGGGCGGACGGGTCAAATGAATTCGCTGTGCGGTATTCGGATGCAACATGCTGATCTATACTATGCTAGATCCTGAGGGTGATGCCCTAGGAGAGATACGAGGCCGTGAAAATGGCCCACGAGCTCGCCCTGGAAGTCTACAGAATCACCGATCCGTGGCCGGCATGTGAGCGGTACCAACTGACGGTGCAGATCCGGCGAGCCGCGCTCTCCGTTCAGACGAATATCGCTGAAGGCGCGGCGAAGTGTGGCCCCCACGAATTTCGGCGGTATCTAGACCTAGCCAGAGGCTCTCTGTCTGAAGTGTCCTACCTTCTTCGCTTCAGTACCACCAGGCTGGCCTGACCGACTTTCAATCCGTCCATCCGTCCGCCCGTCCATCCGTCCGCCCTACTACGGCGTCTTCTCCAGCTGCTCTTCAATCGCATCCAACACCCAGCGCCGCACCCAGGGCCGAGGATCATCGCGATGACGCACCAACGCGGTGAGCGCCCGGGTGTCGCCCTGGGAAGCGAGGGTCGCCAGCACAATGGCTGGCCGCTCCTGATCGCCCAGGATCTTCTCCAGCCCGTCGATGAGAGTGGAGTCCGGAGCTCTCGCCGCGGCAACGATCGCGGCGCTCTGGATGACGTCACGATACGAAGGCGTGCCGAGCCCCGCGAGCACGTTAGGACGCGATCGCACCGAATCGATGCGTGAGAGGGTGAGAAGCGCGTTGGCGCGCACTTCGTAGCTCGAGTCCCGCTTCCAGGCCGTCAGCGCGGCCGCCTCCGAGCCCGCTCCGCCAACGGTGCCGAGTGCCGATACCGCCGCTGCCCTGACCACCGCTGAAGTGTCGCGCATGGCGGCCAGGAGTGCCGGCGTGGCGATGGCCGGGGGAAATTGGGCGAGCGCGTTCAGCGCTTGTGCCCGGGTGAGATAATAGTCGGCGCTTCGCGCCGCCCGGGCGAGCGCCGCCCCGGCCAGCGAGTCGCCGGTTCGGTCTGCCAGCTGGCTGATGGCCCACTTCCGGTTCCAGAGATCGGGGTCCCTGGCAAGCTGAGTCGCGAGCCAGGGCGTCGGCTGCTCGAAGGTGAGCGTCTTGAGCATGGCGTTGTTCTCGTCGAACACCACCATGTTCGGCCGTGACTTGAGTCCCTGGATCGTGATCACCTGCTCCCGCCGGTCCAGCCGGACCCGCTCCTGCACGTCCCCTGCCGCGGTGCCGACCCGAACGGTTACCGTTCCCTGAAAGACGAGCGGAGTGCTGAAACGGACGCTGCCGCTGTCCGCCCGGGGCGAATCCACCTGGGTCTGGCGAACCGTGAGAGTCAGTGACGCGCCGGCGGAATCGTAGGCGTGAACGACGGTGAACCGGGGATAGCCGGCCTGATAGATCCACTGATCCCAGAACCAGTCGAGATTCCGCCCGGTGGCGTGCAGGACGGCGCGCCGAAGATCGTCACTCGTCGCGTTGCCGTATGCATGGCGGGTGAGATACCGGTTGATGGACGCCCAGAACCGCTCCGGCCCCAGATGCTTCTTCAGCATCTGCATCACCAGGGCACCCTTGGTGTAGACGTTGTTCGAGTTGAACGAGGCCAGCGGCACGCTTCTCCTGGATTCGGCGGCCAAAAAGCGATCATACTCGTCGAGATAAAAATCGTTCTCGGCGTGGCGGCCCTGCTTGGCTCCCCAGTATTGACCCGCCATGAACTCGGCCAGGCCCTCGTTGAGCCAGTAGTTGGACCAGTTCTCGGTGGTGACCAGGTTACCGAACCACTGGTGGGCCAGCTCGTGAGGAATCAACGACTGCCGGTACCAGGGACGGTCGAGGTAGGCACGTGCGTCGGGTAGCCAATCCACGAGAGTGGTTGCGCCGACGTTCTCCATGCCGCCGATGAAGTCGGTGACCGTGGCCTGAGAGTACTTGACCCAGGGGTACGTGACGCCGGTCAGCCTGGTAAACGTCTCCATCATGTCCGGCGTGACGCCGAAGAGACGGCGGGCCTGCCCCACGTCCTCCGGGTAGACGTAGTAATCCAGCGGGACGCCCCGCCACCGGTCACTCACCTTCCTGAACGGGGCCGCGGCCAGGGAGATCAGGTAGGTGGAAGCAGGCTGGCCCTGATACCAGTGCACCGTGTGGGTACGGGCGGCCGCCTTCCCGGCAGCGCGAGCGGGAGGATCGGGCCGGTCGCTCACCAGCCGGCCGTTCGACACCACAGAGAGGTTGACCGGCAGCCGGGCGATCAGCTCCCAGGTGGCCTTGTCGTTGGGGCCGGCATAGGTCGGAATCCAGTTGGGGTTCCCGTCGGTGCCGCCTCCGCTGTACACCTGCTGCGGGCGCCGCGGCCTCCCCGGCTCGGCCTTGAAGAAGTACAGCCCGCGACCCTGGGTGACCTTGCCGCGGTAATCGATGGTGAACCGCACGGTGTCCCGGAACCCGACTGGTTTGGGCAGGCGAATTACAATGGAATCGCCAGGACGGTTGAACTGGAGGGACGGGCGGACGGGCGGACGGGCGGACGCGGGTTTCAACGGACCGGCCTGATCCATCGTGACCTTCCGCACTTCGAGCCGGCGTCCCATGGCCAGGACGATCGAGTCCAGCCCGGGTCGGAGCGAAACCACAGTGGTGGTCACGTTGCCGTCGAACGCCGTCGCATTCCAGTCGAAGTTGGCGACTTCGATGCGCTGATGAACGAGATCGAAGTCGTGGGAAGGCGTGTCGCGGCCGCTGAGGATGCGCTCGGCGTTGGATTGTTGGGCGGAGACGGTCGTGCACACAAGGCTGAATAACGCTGTCATCCCGAGCGCAGCGAGGGAGCCGGAGCGCAAGATCACAGCGACAAAGTCAGTTGTGCGAGCGGGGCAAAGGTGAGACGGTGATGGCGGGTGGGGCCAAGCGCCTGCAGGCCTTCCTGATGCTCCTCGGTTCCGTAGCCCACGTTGGTATGCCATCCATAGCCCGGGTGCCGCGCCGCCAGGCGATGCATCAGAAGGTCGCGCACCGTCTTGGCGAGGATGGCGGCCGCCGAGATCGACTGGCAGCGCGCATCGCCGTCTACCAGCGCGTCGTGAGGATAGCCGATCTCCGGCAGGGGAAGGCCGTCGATCAGAATGCGGTAGGGGCGCTCCAGGGTGTTACGGCCGATCAGCATGGCGATGGCTCGCCGCATGGCCATCGCGGTGGCGACCCTGATGTTGAAGCGATCGATCTCATGGGCCGAGGCGGCACCGATACCGAATGCCACCACCCGGCCTCGGATCAGCGCGGCCAGGCGCGCGCGCTTGCTGGCAGGAAGGATCTTGCTGTCGCGCAGGCCGCGCACACAGGAGCAACCGGTGGGAAAGACGACGGCCGCGGCCACCACTGGTCCTGCCAGGGGGCCACGGCCGGCCTCGTCTACGCCGACGAGGAGGTGCTCCTCAGCCCAGACGGCCCGTTCGCGGACCAGTGTAGGGCGAGGGGGCATGCGCTCAGGTCTCGCGCTTTTCCTTGATCCGGGCGGCTTTGCCGCTCAGCGCGCGCAGATAGTACAGCTTGGCGCGGCGCACCCGGCCACGGCGGACGAGATCGATCGAGGCGATCGTGGGACTGTGGAGGGGGAAGAGACGCTCCACTCCGACACCCGCGGAGATTTTCCGGACCGTAAAGGTCTCGCTGATCCCGCCGCCCCGCTTGGCGATGACCATGCCCTCGAACGCCTGCAGACGCTCCTTGTCACCTTCGCGAACCCGGACCATGACCCGGATGGTGTCCCCCGGATCGAATGCAGGAATGTCCGTGCGCAAGCCCTCACGGGCCACCTCTGCTAACCGCTCCATGATCCCATCCTCCGCGCCGTCCGGCGCCTGGTGAACCTGAAAAACTGGTACGATCTTACTACTGCGGCCCTGATTTGTCATCCAGAAGCCCCCCAATGACTCACTGCCCGTGCTTCTCCCACAAATCCGGCCTGCGTTCCCTCGTCAGCCGCTCCGACTCCGCCTGCCGCCAGGCCTCGATCTCGGCATGGTTTCCGGACCGAAGCACCTCGGGAACGTCGAGCCCGCGATACTCGGCCGGACGGGTATAGCTAGGCGGGCTAAGAATCCCGTCGTAGTGCGAGTCGCCGCTGGCTGACTCATGGTCGCCCATGGCGCCGGGCAGCAACCGCACCACTGCATCCAGCACGCAGAGCGCCGCGGGCTCACCGCCGGAGAGAACGAAGTCGCCGATCGACAGCTCTTCGGTGGCCAGGCCTTCCGCCACTCGCTGATCGACATCCTTGTAGTGGCCGCAGAGCAGGGTGAGCCGCTCGCCCAGCGAGAACCGCACCGCGTCGTCGTGGCTGAAGGGCCGGCCCCTCGCCGACAGCAGCACCACCGGACCCGTCGGCCGCAGCGTCTCCACCGCCTCGAAGAACGGCTCCGGCTTCAGCACCATCCCTGCCCCACCCCCGTACGCATAATCATCGACCGTGGAGTGCCGGTCGTGGGTGAAGTCTCGCAGCTGCAGCAGCCGGAACTGCACCAGCCCTGCCGCTGCCGCGCGCCCCGGGATACTCGTCGCCACGTAGGGAGCGATGACTTCGGGAAAGAGGGTAAC
>JBDTTD010000206.1:0-4585 GCA_039930805.1 Gemmatimonadales bacterium
GGTGTACCTCAATTGCCGAACCAATGATATCGTGGGACAACGTCAGAGCTGACACCTTCGTGTCCTTCGTGCTCTTTGTCGCTTCGTGGTGAAACATCAGCCAAATCTTCGGGAGGACACAAACCTCGACCAACCGGACCCATGCGAGCCGGATCTAAATCGTGCCTGCCACGTCAGCCGCGCGGATGGAACTGCTTGTGCACCGATCGGAGATACTCGCGGTCCACATGGGTGTAGATCTGGGTAGTAGAAAGATCAGCGTGGCCGAGCATTTCCTGCACCGCCCGGAGATCCGCCCCGCCCTCGAGCAGATGGGTGGCAAAGCTGTGCCGCAGCGTGTGAGGTGTCACCCGCTTAGTGATTCCGGCACGCTTGGTGGCACGGCGCACGATCCCCCACGCGCCAACCCGCGAGAGTGGCTCACCCCGCGCGTTGAGCAGAACGCGGTTCTTGCTCTTGCCCTTGTCGAGGACCGGCCGCATCTGGTGCAGGTACACCGAGGCCGCACCGATCACACTCCGGCCGATGGGCACCAGCCGCTCCTTGCCGCCTTTGCCGAAGATGCGGACCAGGTTCTCCGACAGCAGCAGGTCGGTCAGAGCGAGGCCGCACAGCTCGGAGACCCGGAGCCCGGCTCCGTACGCCAGCTCCAGCAGTGCCCGGTCACGCCAGGCCAGCGGCTGCTCCAGGTTCGGCGCCGCCAGCAGCGCCTCGACCTCCTGGACGCTCAAGGTGTCGGGGAGCACCCGTCCCCGCCGCGGGCTCTCCAGCCGGTCGCTGGGGTCCTCCTTGACCCGGCCCTCGCCCACCAGAAACCCGAAGTAAGTGCGGATGGCCGAGACCGCCCGGCGAATCGAGGCGGGACTCAGGCCGAGATCTTTCAGCAGGTAGACGAAATCGCGGAGGAGGGCGCGAGTAAAACGATTGGGGTTACGCACGCCGCGAGAGGTGGCGAACTCTCCGAGCCGCCGGAGATCCCGCATGTACGCCTCCACGGTGTTGGCGCTGTTGCCCGCTTCCAGCGCCAGGAAGTCGCGGAAGCCTTCGAGCCAGAAATCCCGATCGATCTGGGACCGAAGCTCCCGGACGGTCACGGCGGGCTCGGCGTCTGGAGCCGCTCGCGCACCTCGACCAGATCGGCCTGGTCGATGCCCAGCAGCTCTCTCGCCAGCAGCATCAGCCGCTCCTCATGGAGACCGATCGCCCCGTCACTGAACGCCACGTTCCACATTCGCTCGACCAGAGCGAGACGTTCCTTCTGCCCGAACCGCTGTCCCAGGCGGCGGGCGTACTCCATGAACCGGGTCTGGCGCTCGTGCTCGTCCTCGGGCGCAGGTGGACTCTCGGTAGAGGATAAGCCCCACCGGTCGCGCAGGTGGGAGGCTACAATCTCCCGATCCGTCGGGGTCAGGGCTGAATCGGCATACGCCAGCTCGAGCACCAGCAATGCCGCCGCCTCGCGGGCGGATCCCTCCATGATGTCGGAGCCGGCCAGAAACTCCGGCCCGGCGGGATCCAACGCCTCCTCGGTGGCGTGCCAAACCCGTTCCAGCTGCCGGCGCCGCCGGCGCCGCAGGTACCACACCAGCCCGGCGATGACGAGCACCAGAGCGACGATCCCCAGAGTCCGATTCACGCCGGTGATGATCTTGTTGATCCGCTCCCATTCGGAGCCGATCACCCTGCCCATGATGGTGATGCTTCCGTACCAGATGGCGGACGCGAGCGCCATGGGCACCAGCGTGCGCGTTGGACTCAGTCCCACCAGGCCGGCGAAGGGTGGCACCACCGCCCGGAAGCCGGGAAGAAATCGGCCGAAGAAGATGCCGAACACGCCGAAGCGGAGATATTCCCGCTCGATGACGGCGAGCGATCGGGGTGTGAGCAGCCGGCGGCCGAGCTTGGTCTTGAATAGGCGACGCCCGTAACGCCGGGCCGCGAAGTAGACCCCGGCCGCGCCGGCCAGGTTGGACAGCCAGGTCACGGTAAAGACCCCGAGTGGCGTGGTCAGTCCCCGGTTGGTCAGGAACGCACCCAGCCCGACCGCGGCGTCGGATGGCACCGGCGGGATGACGTTCTCGATGGCGGCGAGCAGACCGAGAACGGCGTAGACGACGGCGGCCGGCATTTCCGACAGCCACGCCAGCAGCGATTCGATCAGCGCGCCTCCAGGGTGGCAACCGCGATTACCGCGATGCCCTCGCCCCGGCCGATGAATCCCATTCCCTCATTGGTCTTGGCTTTGAGACTCACGGAGCCGGGGCGGGCGCCCAGCCGTGCTGTCAGAGCGGCGGCCATGGTGCCGAGATGGGGGCCCAGCTTCGGCTGCTCGGTGATGATGGTCAGGTCGACCTGCGCCAGCGCGTAGCCCTTCCCCCGGACCAGCTCATGCGCGCTCTGCAACAGCTTCATCGAGTCGGCGCCCTTCCACTGGGGATCGGTGTCGGGAAACAGCTGCCCGATGTCGCCGGCGGCGGCGGCGCCGAGGATGGCGTCGATGAGAGCGTGAGCCACGGCGTCGGCATCGGAGTGTCCGCCGAGGCCGCGCGAGTGAGGTATGGTGACTCCGCCGAGAATCAGCGGCCTGCCCTCCACGAACCGATGCGAGTCGTAGCCGATCCCAACCCGGGTCATGCGGCCACGGTAGCCGGCTGGTCGATGATCGAGTAGTCCTGCCGGCGGCGCCGCACCTCGTACCCCGCGTCCAGGATGGAGCGTTCCATCTCTTCGATGGTGGCCCGGTGGGTGGTGCCGGCGGAGGAGACGACGTTCTCTTCCATCATCAGGCTGCCGAAGTCATTGGCGCCGAAGCGAAGGGCGATCTGTCCCACCTTGAGTCCCATGGTCACCCAGGACGACTGCAGGTTGGGGACGTTGTCGCAGATGATCCGGCCCATTGCGAGCGTACGAAGGTATGCCACCGCGTCGGTCTTGGGCTGGTCGGCCATGTCGGTGCCCTCCGGCTGGAGCGGCCAGCAGATGAAAGCGGTGAAGCCGCCGGTGCGGGCCTGGAGCTCACGAACCCGGAGCAGGTGCTCGATCCGGTCGGCATTGCTCTCGCCCAACCCATACATCATGGTGACCGAGGTCTTCATCCCCTGCCGGTGCGCCTCCTCCTGCACGCCGAGCCACTCCTCGGTCTGCGCCTTCTTTTTGGCAACCCGCTCCCGCACCGAGTCCACCAGGATCTCTCCCCCGCCTCCGGGGATGCTGTCGAGCCCGGCGGCCCGGAGCTCACGGACGACGTCGCCCACTGGCAGGCCGAAGCGCTGGCTGAAGAACACCACCTCGGAAGGGGAGAAGCCGTGGATGTGAATCGGGTGATGCTGCTTGATATAGCGCATCAGCTCGAGATACCACTCGAACGGGATGTAGGGATTGTGCCCGCCCTGCAGCAGGATCTGCACGCCGCCGATGGCCTTGCACTCATCGATCTTGGCCCCGATCTGCTCGAAGCTGAGCACGTACCCTTCCCGGTGCTTGGGCCGGCGATAGAACGCGCAGAACTTGCAATCGGCCACGCAGACGTTGGTGTAGTTGATGTTCCGGTCGATGATGTAGGTGACCACGTTCTCCGGGTGCTGCCGCCACCGCTCGGCGTCGGCCAGGTGGCCCAGCTCCAGGAGCGAGGCGCGCTCGTAGAGCTCGAGGTAGTCGGAGAATTCACTTGAGGTGCGGTCGATAACAGTCATCGGGTTTTCCTAGGTAGTCATTGCGAGCCGCGGAGCGGTGACTCAATCCCACCGTGTGACCTGCGGGATTGCTTCGGGGGCTAAGCCCCCTCGCAATGACTTGCTGGAGAAAACGCTTGAGGTAAACACTCTATCCTGTTGCCTCATAACCATCTAAGCGGCCGAGATGAACGAGAGCGACCCATCGGGCACCATCCCCTCCTGCGCCAGCCGGCGGAAGAAATCGGTCAGCCCGGCCAGGTGGCGATAGGACAGCGCGTAGTCCAGGTCGCCCAGGTAGGCCCGGCAAACCGCCTCGGACACGCCGGTGTTCTTCGCCGCCGCGGCGGCGAGAAGGTCGAGATGCGCCAGACCCCAGGCGCGGGACTCCAGCAGACGCTGGTGCACCACTCGCAACTTTGCCGCCGGAACCTCGCGACGGGCCGCCCAGACCGCAAACACGAACGGCAGCCCGGTCCAGGCCTTCCACTCGGCGCCCAGGTCCACTCTCACCGGGTATGCTGCTTGCCCCGACAGATGGAGGGCCGCATCTCCGATGACGAGGACCGCCTCGTGCGGCAGGGCCGCCAGCGTACCCAGGTCGGGTGCTTCCGCCCGCGCCGTCGCGAAGTGCGGGGTGATGCCCCAGCGATGGCGGCAGAGCAGCTCGAGCAGCAGGACCGAGGTGCGGGATGACGCGGTGAGCAGCACGGTGCACCCGGACAGGTTGTCCACCGGGCGCTTGGAGAAGAGGGCCACGCTGTGCACCGGTCCGTCGCAGGTGATGGCGAGGTCCGGCAGCAGGTGGTACGCGGCCGCGTTCCGGGCGTACTCCACCGCCGACACGGCGCTCACTTGCAGGGCGCCGGCGGCGAGCAGGTCGTTGAGCTCCGAAGCGGTGCCGGACACCAGCT
>JBDTTD010000207.1:0-4559 GCA_039930805.1 Gemmatimonadales bacterium
AGCTGGCGGGCGAGGTCCTGTAGCTGACCCGCGTGCCGCGCCTCGTGCTGTCCCACGAAGAGCACCCATTGATACAGGTCGAGTGTTCCGAGCGTAGGGTGCGTCCGCGTAATCCGGCCGAGAGCCAGGCCGTCCGCCTCGTGGAGCGCGGAGACCAGGGCCTGGCGGGAATCTCTGAGTGCGGCCACGGCCTGGGCCGCCGTCAGCTGTCCGCGGGGCGTCACCGGCTCCGGGGCGATGACCCGGAGGCTCCGGTCCAGCAGCCGCAGCGGATCGAGCGAGGCCAGCACCGAGCTCGCGTCCCGCTCGAGCTCGACCCCGTCTATCTTTGCTCGCTCCACTGAGTGGATCAGCAAGCGGACAATGCCCTTCTCCACTCGATGCAAGTGCTCCAGCACCTCGGCGGCTGACCAGGTCGCCGGATCGCAACGTCGATCGCGCAGAGGCTCGGGGATGAGCGAGAGCGCCTGCAGGAGCGTAGCCCGCTGCTGCTCCAGGTAGTCGATCAGCTCCGCGATTCTGGGGTGCATAAGAGATTAAGCTAGTGAATCCTTTGCCAACCGCACGCGTACGGGAACCGGGGAGTCAATTCACCATCCAGACGCAGAGGGATTGTGGGAGCACGTAGCTGGATAGCCATGGCCGGCGGCGTCCTGTTGCTTGTCTCAGGACCAGGCCTGGCAGCCCAGGACCAGCGGACCGCGGTGTTGAATGCCGAGCTGGCCACCTCGGAGCTGAGCCGGGATTCGGGCTTTGCCGACGCGGCACTGGGCCGCTTTCATCGCGATGGGATCTTGCTCTGGCCCGGTGCACCGGTAGTCGCCGGGACGTCCGAGTTGAAGCGGCTCCTGGCGGCGCTGCCGACCGACTCACTGCAGCTGATCTGGCAGCCACTCGGTGTCGAGCTCTCCCGTGACTCGAGCCTGGGTGTCACCTGGGGGGTTGCCGTGGTCAGTGCAGGTCCCGGGGCACCCGCCCCTGAGGTGGGCAGCTACATCGCTGCATGGCGAAGGGAAGGGCCGCGCTGGACCATTGGGGCACTGGTATTCGCCGGATTGCGCCGGCTACCGAAGCCTAGGTTGAGCGGCAGGATACCGCTGAGCAAAAAAGCCATCGAGCCGCGAGGGGCCAGCGCTCCCTTCGCCGCTGCCGATATTGCCTTCGCCCGGCTCGCGGCCGACAGCGGCGCCCCGGTGGCGTTCGAGCGCTGGGCCTCGCCCGAGGCAGTGACGTTTGGCGACCGAGGACTTCTCACCCGGGGTCCCAAGGCCATCGGCCGCGCGGTCAACTTCCCGGCGACGTGGCGCTGGCATCCGGTGGCTGCCGGCGCTGCCCGAAGTGGTGATCTGGGCTGGACCGTCGGCGAGGCGACTATCTCCGGCGCGGACGGCGCGACACATTCCAAGTACCTCACCATCTGGACTCGCGGCGGCGACGGCGCGGTCCGATTCCTCACCGACGGAGGGAACGGAAGGCCGGCAGCGCCGTAACGGGCGGGGGTCGTAGTATCCTCTGGCCTATGGTGATCTCGTGGAGGGGCTAGGAGCTGGGAGGCTGCCTCGGGCGGCCCGTACCGGCTCGACCTCGTAGGTAGTGACCTCCAGCCGATGACCTGCCGGGTCGGAGAAGTACACCGACCAGGCGCCACCGTGGTCCACCACGCGGGCCTGATTCAGCCCGAGACTGGCCAGCCTCGCGGTAAATGCCAGGAACTCCGTGGCGCTCACCCGAAATGCCACCCGGTGAAATCCCGCGGTGGGGCGGCTTCCCTGGGCCTGGCCGGTGAACAACGCCAGTTTGGTCCGGCCGCCGTCAGGCGAGATCATCATCGGTCCCTCGGGATCGGAGGTCCACGACTCGGTTCCCGCCACCGGCTCACAGCCGAGCACCTTGGCATACCACGCCGCGGCGCTGACGCGGTCGAGGACGTACAGCTCGACGTGATCCAGCGTAAAGCGCGGCTCCCGCGCCGGGCTCATGGCAGGTCGCTGAGGCGGCTGTGCGGTGCGGCGGCTTCGGTCGTCGCGCACGCGACCGATCCGGCGATCAGCAGACCGAAGACCCGTTGCTTCATGCCAGCCAGACGTCCGGTGGATACCGGAACGTGTCCCGGTGAAACTTCAGGGCATCGAAGACGGTGAGACTGGAGAACTGGCGTACGTCGTACTGACACAAGGTCACCAGGGGAAAACGCGTCGCGATGCTCTCCTGGTAGCCGGCTTCATATTCGAAGAGCTCCTCGGCCGACACCGTTGGACCCAACCCACGAAGGTCACCAACCACTCGGAGGAAGCGCGCTCCGGCCCGCATCGCGGCGCGCATATTGGTATCCCAGTACTCCAGCTGGCCATTCGAAGAGGGGATGTAGCTGGACAGGACGAGTCTTCCGGCCGCTACGTCAGCGGGCAAGGAAGGGCGGATCTTCTCGAGATGAGTCAGAACCTCCGCCCAGGCTTCCTCCGGGGCCGTGTAGTAGCACACGGCGTCGGCACGCAGGCCATCCTCCAGGAAGCCGACCACCTGCCTGATCCGACCGACCTCGCTGCCGCACAGCCCGCACAGGTGAGATCCGAACGTATAGGAAACCCCCCGGATCACCATTCGGGCGACTGCACTGGACCGGGGAACCTGAGCCTGACTCGTCGCCGGCTGATCCTCCATGAACGCCAGCAGATCGGAGCGCCGGAATCGACGCTCGCGCCTGCGTCCTATCCGGAGACAGGCCAGCCGGCCGGCGTTGGTCCACCGCCGCAGGGACGTCTCGCTGACATTGAGGAACCGAGCCGCCTGCTCGATGTCCAGGAGTTCGTCAGCCTCGCTCATTCCCATCTCGGTAAAGCGTTCATCAGTAAGGGGTTGACCGGATTGTGGCCGAGCCGGGTCCGGGATACTCTGCCGCACCGTAAAGCGCAGCGCGAATACGGCCAGTCTTGCTTTGATTCCCGAAGTTCCCCATAATGGCGGCAACCAATGGTTATTAAAGCATACCACTGGCTAGACATCAGATACCCCTCTGCGCGCAATATGTCCCGCGCCAGCGCGACCAGCAACCGTCACACAATCCCCGCAGGTAATCTCATTTCCGCCTCGGAGTGACGCGTTCTCGCAATGAGTAAAACACTCCGAATTCTTCATCTGGAAGAGAGCGCCGACGAGGTGGAGCGGGTCAAGTCGGAGTTGACGCGCGCCGGCATGAAGATCGTGAGCGCACCGGCCTGGTCGGAAGAGGAGTTTACCTCCGCCCTACGCGACTTCAAGCCCGACGTGGTGCTGTGTGATCACTCCCGTGCCCCCTTCGATGCGCGGGCCGCCCTGCTCGCCGTGCAGACCTACCGGCCGGCCGCTCCGATGATCCTGTTCACTAACGCCATCGACGAGCAGACAGCGGTCACGACCGTTCGAGCTGGCGCCGAGGATATCATACTCAAGCGCAATCTCGCCCGCCTCAGCAGCGCCATTGAAGCGGCGCTGGCGGTGCGCCGACGGCTCCGTCAGCTGACGCCACGGCAGATGGAAGTCCTGCGACTCGTCACTGCCGGGCACACCACTCGAGAGATTGCTCGCCGCCTGAAGCTCAGCGCCAAGACGGTCGAGTCCCATCGGGGCGAGGTGATGAAGCGTCTCGGGATACACGACGTGGTGGCCCTGGTTCGCTACGCCATTCGAGTGGGCCTGGTACCCCCGGACATGTAGTCGGCGGCCTATGCCATCCGCTGAGGGCGCGGAAGGCACTGGGCTTCGCGGCAATCGCTCGACCATGGCGGCCCCTTCGAGTCAGGGAGACGGGAGCTCAGGAGGAAGGCGCCTTACGGTGCCGAGTCGGAGACCTTCGCCGGGCTGGGCCTGGCGGCCGAAACGAACGACGCGGATGGCCACCGTCAGCGGAGCCGGCCGCCGAGGCGCTTGGGAGCCACCAGCAGATACGCATCCCGCAGCAGATCGTCAAGATCGTCCCAGTGCACTGCCCCATCCAGCCAGACCCCGACCCAACCACTGGGTCCCACGTACGGCGGTACGAAGAACCGATTCGGCTCGGCCTCGACCATCATGGCCTGGTTCATTAGAGCGGCCTTGCACCAGACCGCCGGGCCTCCGGCCCCATGGTGGTTCCCCGAGCCGGCGTACATGGCAAAGAGCTTGTTGCGTACCCGAAAGGTCGGCTCGCCCCAGGCCTCCACTTCGTACGCTTCGGGAAAGGCGAGGCAGAGCTTGCGCAGTCGGGTCAGAGGGCGTGGCGGCACCAGGTATCCGGGCGAGGAGCAGAACGCACCCGCCCGGAATCTACGTTATCGCCGGGGCATGGTGGCGCCCGGGGGTCAGATCCCCTGTCCGACGCGGATGACCCGCCGGAAGGGCGTCCGCAGCGTGGGGTATGACGGTATTGCAGGCCGATCCGGGTGGATGCGCTGGAACGTGCCGTGGAGGAGCCCTAGACCAGCGGACCCTTGCCCATGAACTGAATCAGCGTTGCCTCCGGGGTACGACTGTTGAAGTGAGTCTCGCTGATGTTGGCCATGCCTTTCTGCCCATTGTCGAGCGTCAGCCAGATCCGCTCGCTC
>JBDTTD010000208.1:0-4555 GCA_039930805.1 Gemmatimonadales bacterium
CGGACGATACAGTCCGGGCGGCCTTTTTTGGGGCTTTTAACCCGGCCATACCGGCTGGGGCATTCCCCCGGAGCCCTCGGGCTCCCTTTTCAAGAGGTTGTAGCAATGGCGAAGGGCACGGTCAAGTGGTTCAATGATGCAAAGGGGTTCGGCTTCATCGCGCAGGACGGTGGTAAGGATGTGTTCGTGCACCACACGGCAATCATCGCTGACGGCTTCCGATCGCTGTCCGAAGGAGACAACGTTGAGTTCGAGGTAGTGGAGGGCCCCAAAGGGCTGCAGGCCTCGAACGTGCGTAAGGTCTAACACCCCAGCGCCCTTCCCGACCAGTCGCAAGGCCAGAATTCCCCCGCTGCCCCCGCGGCGGGGCGTGTTGCTGTCTCCAGTTCACTACCCGCCTGACCGATACTTCTCTCGTCACACCCTATCGAGGTCGTTGCTGAAATGCTGACACCGCTCCGAGCGCTCGCGCTGGCGAGCCTGCTCCTGGCTCCCACTCTGTTGGAGGCCAACGCTGCCACCACCGCACCGGATAGCGTGGGGCTCGAGTTTCTCGGCTTCCGGGCGGGGGCCCCGCTCGATGAGCTTCAACGTCACCTCCGCGGTATCGGCGGCAGCCGCCTGCGTTGCCGGCAGTCCCGGGTAGATCGGCGGGTCAACGAGTGTCGGGCGGTGCTGAACGACCAGAGCTCCGGCGGCTCGGTAGACCTGTGGGTCTCCGCCATGGACAGCCTGGCCGGGGTGATCACGCTGTCCGGAGTGGTGGCCCCCGGACAGCTGGAAAGCTGGCGCGGCACGTTGGAGGGGAGTTATGGCCGGGTCGGTCCCCGGATTCAGGGCACCCAATGGATGCTGCAGTGGGTGCGGCGCGGTCGCATGATCCGGCTGACCTGGAGACTGGAGCGTGGTGGGAAGGTTGCCTCGGTCAGCCTGGTGGACGGGCACGTGCTCGATGGATGGGGGCGGGGTGGCTCTGCTTCGAGAGCACCAGCCTCGGATCAACCCACCAGCCGAACCAGATAGCTGCCTTCGCTGTCCTCCAGCGAGTAATCCCGGACCACGCTGGCCGACTCCTTCAGCGTGCGCAGCAGGACCCGGACTCGAGTGCGGATCGGAGCTCCCCCGCCGCCCCGCCCCCGTCCGGTAATCAGCCGGACGATGCCGCCCGGGCGGGCCTTGGCCTGAACTCGCAGAAAGCGCTCGGCATTGGTAGCGGCCTCGACCACGGTCTGGCCGTGCAGGTCGAAGGTCGCGTCGGGTGACCGGTCAGTCCAATCGAGCATCGTCAATTTTCCGGGCCCTGCCCGGACTCCGTTCAGATGGGGGAAGTGCGTGGATCTCTTGGTGACCTGCAGACTCGATCAGCGCCGGCAGAGCGGGAGCCCGGCTCGCGCATTCTTGCTGGCGGCCACGCTGCTGGTTTCCGCCTGCACCACCTCTCCCGGCCCGATCCGGATCGGGCTGGCAGGATCCCTGAGCGACCCGGTCGGCGTGCCCATGAAACATGCTGCCGAGCTTGCGGTGCAAGAGATCAACGCTGCCGGCGGCATCGGTGGCCGGCCGCTGGAGCTGGTGCAACGGGACGACTACGCCGACCCCGATTCCGCGGTGTTTGTGGCGACCGACCTCTACGAGGCCGGTGTGTCGGCCGTGATCGGGCACCTGTTCTCCGGACCAACGCTGGCCGCCGCCCCAGTGTACAACGGCGGGCCTGACCCGGTTGCCGCCATTTCTCCCTCTTCCTCTTCGCCCGAGGTATCCACCGCCGGGGATTACACCTTCCGCATTTGCCCCAGCGACCTGGCCCATGGTGCCGCTCTGGCTCGCTGGGTCTATGACACGCTGGGTCTTCATCGGGGGGCGGTGCTGTACCTGAACGATCAATACGGCCGCGGCGTCCGTCAAACCTTCGTCAACGATTTTTCCCGCCGCGGCGGCGTGCTCCAATCGATAGATCCGTATCTGGGTGAGGTTCCACGAGTCGGCCCTTACCTGGACCGACTGGCGAAGATCGGCGGCACCGACTTTCTCCTGGTAGCGGGCAATCGTGGCGACGCCGAGGAGATCCTCCGCCAGGCGCGGGCGCGTGGCCTCAGCATGCCCGTGCTGGGCGGAGATGGCCTCGAAGGTATCGAGGAGGCGGGCGCGCTCGCCGAGGGCGTGTATCTCTCCTCGGCCTACCTCCCAACCCTGGCAACCGCCGCCAACAAGACCTTCATCCGGGCCTATAGTAAGCAATTCCCCACCGCGGGCCTCCCCAACCAGCCCGCGGCGGCCACATATGACGCGGTCTATTTGCTGCGCGACGTGATCGCGCGGGCCGGAACCAAGCGTCAGGCGGTCCGCAATGAGCTCGCCCGCGTCGGATCCCGCGGTACAGCGTTCCGGGGAGTCACCGGGCTGGTGGCGTTCGACAGCAGGGGTGACGTCCCGAATCAGGCGGTCTATATCGGGGTCGTGCATAACGGCGCGGTCCGACTTGCGGGATCGCAATGAGGATCCTGCGCAGTCTCCGAGGCCGGGTCATCGCCGGCATGACCGTCCTGATCGGACTGGTATTGGCGATCGCGGTGCTGGGCGTGAACTCGATCAGCTCGCTCGACAAGTCGGTGGACCGGGAGCTTTCCCTGCTGCTCGAGAGCACCGACCTGAGCAACGGATTGATCGCCTCGCTCGGCTCCGAAGTGCGCGCCTCCGAGCAGTATCTGCTCCTGCGCTCGCCGGCGTTGAAGCGGCGTGCCCTGGATGATGGCGATTCGGCCTACACCTATCAGCGGCGCTACCGGACGCTGAACGCGCTCACCACCTCCGATCGCTACATCGTCAACAAGATCGCCGCCAACCAGGCGGCGATCGAGGTGGCCTACGCCACCGCCCATGCGCTGGCCGACCTGGGTAAGGCCGACGAGGCTCGGCGGCAAGCTGAGCGAGGCCGGGCACCGGCGGATACACTCCTGGGCGACGTGCGCGCCCTGGCGCTGGCGCAAAACAACCGGTCGATGGCCCGGGCCAACGAGCTTCGTCGCGAAGGCGCAGACCGACGGACGGCGCTGTGGATCCTGTTCCTGGCTTCGCTGACGGCCGGAATCGGAATCTCGGTCTTCACCGTGCGCATGGTGGACCGGCCGCTCCGGCGCCTCATCAATGCGGCGGATCGGTTCGGATCCGGCGACCTGCGACGGGTGCAGCTGGGCAGGATGCCCACCGAGCTGGAACTCCTCTCGCGGGCGATGGATGGAATGGCCGCGCGGCTGCGCGGAGTCGTGGTCTCGGTGGTGGGTGAGGCCAGTCAGATCGGCAACAGTGCCACCGATTTCTCCGCCATGAGTGAGGAGCTGGCCGCGAGCAGTGGCGAGATCTCGACCGCCATGGTCAAAGTGGCATCGAGCGCAGAGCAGCAGGTGCGGGGAATGGAGAAGGCGGACGCCCTGCTGCTCAACCTCCGACAGATTGCCGAAACCAACGCGGCGGCGTCGGCACGGGTGCTGGATCTGGGCGAGCGGATCCAGCAGCTCGCCGCCCGCAACCAGGCGGACGTAGCCGCCGCGGGGAAGACCCTGCTCGACATCCGCGAGGTCGTGGGCACCTCCGCTCGCCAGGTGCAGGAGCTTTCCAGGCTGTCGGAGCCGATCACCGACTTCATCGATCTCATCCGGCAGATCTCCTCCCAGACCAACCTGCTGGCCCTCAACGCGGCCATCGAGGCGGCCCGGGCCGGCGAGCACGGCCGCGGCTTCGCGGTCGTAGCCGAAGAGGTCCGGCGGCTGGCCGACTCCAGCTCGAGCGCAGCCGAGGAGGTGGCCAAGACGGTCCAGTTCATCCGCAATCAGGTGCGTGACGTATCGGCGACGATGGACGTGGGCTCGGCCAAGGTGCACGGGATCGAAGCGGTGGCGCTGGCGGCCGCACGGGCCCTCGAGGATATCGCCCAGGCGGTGCAGGAGGTCCATACCGCGGCAGGAGAAGTGGTGCGTGAGGCCGAGGCCAACCGCCGGATCGTGGTCCAGCTGGGTGAGAGGACCCAGGAGGTGAGCCAGGCCGCCAGCGAGCACGCCTCGGCCAGCGAACAGGTCACCGCCGCGGCCCAGGAGCAGACCGCCTCGACCGAGCAGATGGCGGCCGCAGCCGGCGACCTACTTCAGGGCGCCACGCGGCTTACCGTATTGATGCAGGATTTCAAGACCTGAGGAGGGAATCCCTACCGCTTCCGCTTTCCCTTGGCAGCCTTCTTGACCGTCTTTACCGCGCGCACCGCCTTGCCCTTCACCCGCGCCTTGGCCTTCAGGGCCTTCTCCCGATCTGCCGCCTTGTCCAGGCGCTTCTGCTGGGCCGCGTGCACTTCGGCCAGAATCCGGTCGCCTTCGTCGTTCCCCAGTAGCCCACGCCGGGTCGCGTAGCGAATCAGCTCCTCGGCATCCGCCACGTTGAAGTCGCCGACCCGCGCCGCGGCGCGGATGACACTCCCCAGGGCGTCAGCCACCGGGCTCCGCAACACGTTCGCAATGCCTGGAAGGGTCTCCAGCAGCGTCGAGATCTGTGAACCACCGAGTTCCGA
>JBDTTD010000209.1:0-4521 GCA_039930805.1 Gemmatimonadales bacterium
AGGTGGAACGTCATGAAGCTGATCGAGAGCACGAACGCGATGGTCAACATGACGCTCTGCTTCATCGGAAGCTCCCCTCGCCAGTCTTGCGTGTGCCTCGCGGTGAGGTGCCGCCGTCGCCGAATCCAGCGACATGGCAAGGAGCGCTCCGGGAAGTACCTCGTCGATTCGCTCCAGCATCCGCAGTGCCGCCTAACGGACTTGCGTTTCAGCTGCGGGCGGCCCCTGGGTCGCCGCACTAGTAAGTAAACGACAGCGTTCGTCAAACCCCGGGCCACCAGCCACGTCGCCAGGGTTAGTTGGCTCAGTGCCATCGGCATACCCATCAGCGCCACCGGGCTAGAGCCGGCGAATCCGCGCACAGGGACCCCCGTGAAGTGAAGCAACACGGTCAACAGTCCAAAGGCAGCTACGGCGCGCGGCACCAGGATGAAGCGGTACAGAATGCTGTAAAACACGAAGAGCCACCAGTCGATCGCCAGGAGCTCCGAGAGATGTGCCCACCTCCTGGTCGAGCCGATCGCCGCCGCGAGCGTCCGGAAGAGCTCATTTGGGCCGCCTGCCTGGGCGTACTGCTGGCTGAGCGACACCATGGATAGCGCGTAGATGTTGTCGACCGGTTGCAGCAGGAACCTTGGCACCTCGGGGGCCGGCGAGGCGGCCTCCATCATGCCCAGATGGATACCCGTGCCGCGCTGGCCTGCTCTCTCCATCGTTGTTCGTTCACACCGACAATGAGGAGCCACAGGATCTGTGCCACGGTGCCCAGGAGACCGAGGAGCGCAATGTAGGTGTACAGGCGCGGTCCGAGCGTCGGTGCGAAAAAGGTTAGGAGTCCCAGTCCGGCCAGGACCGACAGAACGCCGAGGATCCGCGGCAGGAAGGTGGACCTGATGATCAGGTAGCCTTTTGACAGGGCATACAACCCGAAGAAAGCCAGGGCGGTCCCAGCGCCCAGGTCATTCACGGTGAGAGAGAGAGGAGCGCCAGCGCCTGCCGCTGTGCCTCGCTGAATACACTCAGGTAGTGCGCGTCGCCCAGGATGAACACGGGGGCAAAGTACAGGAGGCGGCTCAGGGTCTTGATGACGCAGGCGGTCACGCCCAGGATCGCCGCCAGCAGCGAGATGCTCCGGCTCACCGGCTTGAGCAGGTCATAGAACAGGGTCGTCGTCACGATCAGGCACGTCATCTCGACCAAGTAGCCGGTGAAGCCCAGCCGGAAGAGTCCCTGGTGCGCCTGCACATTGGCTGCCGTGGCCACCGCGTCGCCTGGTATCACAAGCCGTTCGCTCACGAAGGTCTGGGCGAATACACCCGCTACCATCGCGAGCAGGTAGAACGCCCCCGCCATCCTCGCCTTGGCCCGCGGCGAGATCTCCGCCACCCGGTCCGTCACGACGGCTGCGTTCATGATCGCTTACACCCCCCGCGAGGATTCAGGTGAGGTCGAACTCTCAGCATATCGTGCTCCGGGGGGTCCGTCTTGAATGATCCTGTCGAAGGACCGCGTCCCCCCGCCGGCCTAGCGCCTGGCGCCCCGAGCGAAAACGGCCGGTGTGACGCCGACCAGCCGCCGGAAATAACGAGTCAAGTGGCTCTGGTCGGCGAACCCAACCCGCAAGGCAACGGCGGCGATCGGGAGGCAGGATTGCAGGAGGTTCTTGGCTCGCTCGACCCGAACCTGCATGAGGTAGGCATGCGGTGGGATGCCCATCACCCGCTTGAAGGCGCGGAGCACGGAGTAACTCGTGAGGCCGACCGCTCTGGCGAGGTGGTCGAGGGGGATGCGCTCGGCAAAGGCGTCGTTCAAGTACTCCACCGTGCGCAGTCCGTGCGTCGCCCCCTGCCTGCTCCACACTCGAGCAGGAGCAGCGATGCCGTTTGGGTTCCTTGTTTTGGGTGTCAGCACGTTGCCACAAGAGCGACAGGAGATACCCGACCTCGCCAGCCGCATAAGCTGCAATGTGAGGCTCGGGAATGCCCGTTCTCATGCGATCCTGCGGCCGAGCCCTGGCAGCTTCATGTGGCGGCTAGGCAGCGTCATGGCGGCTCCTGTTGACGTCAGGAAGCTAGAGTGGTTTGAACCGCTTTGCGAGCAGCCCCGTGGCTTGGGCGAGATCGATCGCCACGACGAGGAGACCTTCCTCGCCGTACGGTTACAGAGGCCAGGAAAGTACCGTCAGGTGCGGCGACCGCCGAGGTGGTAGGGGATCCCGAGGACCACGCCGCGACACGAGCGGTCGCCGCAGCCGAGGCGATGGCGCCCCACGCCCGCTGCAAGAAGGCGGGGTCCGGCGGTGGCACGGTCTTGGTGGGCGTCCGGTAGCCGGGGACAAAGCACTCAGGGTAGCAGACGACCGCCGCGCCCGCCGCCGCGGCTTGCCGAATGCTGGCAATGGCGAGGTCGATGGAATGCTGAGGTGAGTCGGGATGTCGGAGGGGCGAGTGCGATGCGGATGGTGGCCATGAGTGCAGCCTAACGGCGCTCCCGCCGCCTAACGGATTACGCATCAGCGCAGGCTCTTAAGCCCGCGCCCGCACAAATTGACGTTCCACAGCGCGCGCGGGGAGGGTGCCGCCCGAACGGAGGCGAGAGCCCGTCCGTCCGGTCGGCTGCATCCGCGGGTTAGGCGGCTGCTGGCGTGATCTCGGCTCATAGTCGGCCGCACCGGGCTCCGAGCTCTTCAACGCACCGGCAATTGAAGGTAGCCTAGCACCACCAGCACGAAGCCTAGGGTGTATCCCGCGGCCATCGCCACACCAGCAACCCGAATCAGACCGAACGAGGACGTGCTTGCGAGCACTATCCCTACTCCCACCGCGACCGGGAATGTGACGAAGCGCCACGAGTGGATGCCGAATGCCCACTTTGTCCACGAGGTTCGTCGCATCTCCGCCCCTTCTAGTTGGCTCGCCACGGGCACACGCTGACGTTTCAAGCTCGTCCACGCAGTCAGCCCGTCGGTGCCGAGTTGTGGTCGATCCGCCTAACGATTGCGCATCAGCTACAAGCGCGCTTCCCAGATTCTCCAATGCTCACAGGAGCTGGGCGCGCTTGGCGGCTGGATGCGCGGGTTAGCCGGCCGGTCAGTTCGGAACGGCCTCGATAATCGAGACTCCTCCGAGCGTGTCGATCTCTCGAGCAAACTAAACCCAGATGCGGTGAGAAGGTTCGCATATTCGCGCTGCGTCCGTTGGTGACCTCCGATCGTCAACATCACGATGTCTAGCATTTTGGGCCAACTCGGTGCGGGATCGTCTGGCAGAATGGCCTCGATGAGGAGCACTTTGGCGTGTGCCGGAGCCCCACGGCGTATGGCCTTGAGAATCTTGGTTGATGCCTCATCGTCCCAGTCGTGTATCACTTCCATGATGAGATAAGCGTCACAGGTCGGCAGGTCGTCTCTGAAGAAATCGCCCGCCTGCAGTCTCAGCCGGTCCGACGCGATGCCGGAAGCTTGTTTGATGACGTGCGGCTGGTCGAACAAGATGCCTGTGGCGCGGGGCGCGCTGGCGAGCACGGCCTGAAGAAGATGGCCTCGTCCACCGCCGATGTCTGCAATAGAACTGAATCCCGAGAAGTCGTCGGCACCTACCACGCCGGCGACCCGCCCGTGCGCCTTGGCCGTCATGGCCTCATCAAAAATGCGGCTCGCTTCAGGATTCGCAGAGAGATAGCCCCAGATGCCGCCAGGCAGCACTTTGTCCGCGCAGGGCGATCCGGTCCGGAGCGAATATTCCAGCTCGCCCATGGCAGCCCACAGCCCGGGAAGGCCGAACATCCGGGCAAGCGAGCGCATCGATTGGGGATGATCTGCACGAAGTAAGCGCGAAGCCGGCGTGTGGGCAATGAGACCCTTCCGGTGTTCGAACACGCCATATGCAGACAATAGGCGGAGCACCCGGTCGAGAGCCGCACCCTCTGCGCCGGTTGCCGCCGCTAGAGCTGCTGCGGTTTGAGGTGTGTCGTCGAGTGCGTCAGCTACCCCGAGGTTTGCGATGGCGTGCAGGCAACGCGGCAGACAAGAGCCCCCGGCGATTTGCAGCAGCGTGTCGAACGGAGTTGTTCCAGTCATGGGATGGGATCTCCTGAAAGTACTCGAGCGACTGTCCCTGAGTCCGCTAACGGACCGCGCATCAGCTGCGGCGACATGCCGGCCGGAGCACTGTCCTACGTTCATTAGAGCCAAAGCGCCGCCAGCTGCATGCGCTTGTTAGGCCCCAGCGTGGCGCGCTACCGGCGCCACGTATAGCCCAGGCTCAATCCACCTATGCCGCCGACCTCCCTCTCGCCCTCCGGGACACCCGGGGCATAGCCCAGCCCGAGGGATAGCATGAGCGTGAAACCTCCCGCCGACACGAACTGGTAGCCAGCCTGGAGCCCGGGTCCATACAGCCGACGCCGCTCCTCGGCGGGCCCGTAAACGAGCACCAGTTGCGAGACCGACAGTTCCAGGAAGCCGCGGTGCTTATACCCTGGGGTAAAGCCTCGCACGCCCGCCGCGAACGTCGGCCCCGA
>JBDTTD010000210.1:0-4510 GCA_039930805.1 Gemmatimonadales bacterium
TCATCGTAGATTGGCCCCACGATCTCCTCCAGGAGATCCTCCATGGTGACCAGCCCCGCGGTCCCGCCGTACTCGTCCAGCACGATGGCCAGGTGAGTCTTGAGCCGCTTCATGTCGGCCAGCACGTCCTCCACCTCCCGCGTCCCGGGTACGAACAGCGGGGGGCGCATGATGATGCGGACGGTCTCCCCCGGTCGGGCCCGGAGCGCGGCAAGAATGTCCTTCGCAAGCACAACGCCGATGATCTCGTCCAGTGAGTCGGTATACACCGGATAGCGGGAACGGCCGTAGAGGGCCACCTGGTCTGCGGCGTCCTCCACCGTGAGGTCGGCGCCGAGTGCGGCCATCTGGGTTCGTGGCGTCATCACGTCCTGCGCCGTCTTCTCGCTGAACTCGAATACCCCCTCGAGCAGCCGGGCGTCCTGCCCCTCCAGGCTGCCGCCTTCGGTGCTCTGTTCCACCAGCATCCGGATCTCTTCCGGGGAATGGAGCCGTTCGGTATCGCCCGGCGGGTCGATCCCCAGCAGACGGAGCAAGCGGTTTGCGGTACCATTCAGTACCGCGATTGGACCTGCCATGATCCAGGCGAAGCCCATGAGCGGAGCGGCCAGCCAGGAACTGACCACCTCGGGGTAGAGCAGGGATATGGCCTTGGGCACCAGCTCGCCCAGGATTATGTGCAGCACGGTGATGATGATGAAGGCAATGGCGGAAGCCACGGCGTGGGTAGCGATGGTGGCCATGGAGTGCGGCAGCCAGCTGAACCCGTTCTGGATGAGCCCGGCCAGCGCCGGCTCGCCGATCCAGCCCAGCCCGAGTGAGGCCAGGGTGATGCCCAGCTGGGTTGCCGAGATGTAGCGGTCGAGCGATTGTACCGCACGGCGGGCCAGCCTAGCTTTGCGGTCTCCGCTTCGCACCATCTCGTCGAGCCGGGTCCGTCTCGCGCCTACCAGGGCGAACTCGGCCGCAACGAAGAAAGCGTTGGCCAGGACCAGCACCACGACGGCTAGTAGTCCGAGTACTATCGGAGGTGATTCTGCTGGTTCCATACGTCCCAAGTCTAGTCGCCCATTGCCTGCCCAGCGAGGGTACCGCCTGATCCGCCGCCTCACTGTTCCGCCACTCGATGCGCTCGAGCCGTTCCTGCCCCGTCTCGCCGGTGCCGACCCTGACACCCGCCGGACGGTTGCCGCCATCCTAGAGGGTGTGCTGGCCAGGGGGGACGAGGCCGTCCGGGAGTACACCCTCCAATTCGATGGGGTGGATCTCGACCCCTCTTCCTGGGAGCTCGACGCTGCCACCTGGCAGAGTGCCCTGGGCCGGATAGCGCCTGCTCTCACAAATGCCCTGGCCCTCTCGGTTCAGCGGGTGACCGACTACCACCAGCATCAGCGGGATGCCGGGTTCCGCCTGGCCGAGGACGATGGCAGCCTGACCGGGATGAAGGTGTTGCCGCTGGACCGGGTCGGGCTCTACGTCCCAGGCGGCAAGGCGTCCTATCCCTCCACCGTGGTGATGAACGCGGTCCCGGCGCTGGTGGCGGGGGTGCAAGAGATCATCGCCGTGGTGCCGCCTCAGGGGGTCACCGACGTGGTCCTCGCGGCGTGCGCACTCTCCGGGGTCACTCGGGTCTTTCGGATCGGAGGAGCCCAGGCCATCGCGGCCCTGGCTTATGGGACCGGGACGATACCCAGGGTGGACAAGATCGTCGGACCCGGGAGCCGCTGGGTGGCGGAGGCCAAACGCCAGGTGGTGGGCCGAGTGGGGATAGACATGATCGCCGGCCCCACCGAGGTGCTGATCATTACGGACGCCACTGGGCGGCCGGAACGCATCGCGGCCGACATGATCGCCCAGGCCGAGCACGACGAGGATGCCACCAGTTGGTGCGTTTCGACTGACCCTGATCTGGCCGAGGCCCTGCCCCCGGCGCTGGAGTGGGCCCTGGCCCGGGCTCCCCGTTCCCGGATCGCGCGCGCGGCGCTGGACCGGAACGGCCTCATCGTGACCGCCGGATCGATGCGCGATGCCATCGAGGTGGCGAACCGCCGGGCGCCGGAGCATCTCCAGATCGTGGCCGATGGTGCCGAGCGGATCGCCAGCGCCGTCCGCAATGCGGGCGCCATCTTCCTGGGCGACGATACTCCCGAGCCGGTGGGCGACTACATAGCGGGTCCCAGTCACGTGCTCCCCACCGCCGGAACCGCCCGCTACGCCTCTCCGCTCGGAGTCTACGACTTCGTGAAGCGGACCAGCGTCATCAAGTATTCCCCGGAACGCCTGGCTCGGGACGCCGACGCTATCATTGCCCTGGCGGAGGCTGAGGGGCTGTTCGGGCACGCGGAGGCGGTGAGGATGAGGGTGGGGCAGCGGGACAGCGGGACAGCGGGGCAGCGGGGCAGTCACTCAGACTAGATTTGGCTCATGGGTGGATCAAATATCTCCAAGGAATCCTCATCGGCTGTGGGTGTCATGACGGCGGATTGTACCTCGCCTATATCGAGCCGTCCCACTGCCCCGCTCTCCCGCTTAGGCCTCGTTCTCGCCCTCACCGTCCTGTTCATGATCGTCGAGGTGATCGGCGGCTGGCTGAGCGGATCGCTGGCGCTGCTGGCCGATGCGGGCCACATGCTGACCGACGCGGGGGCCCTGGGTCTGACGCTGCTCAGCGCCTGGATCGGGCTCCGTCCCGCCAGCCACAGCAAGACCTACGGGTATCAGCGGTGGGAGATCCTCGCGGCCCTGATCAACGGCGCGGCGCTCTTCGGAATTGCGGGCTGGGTGGTGGTCGAGGCGGTGCAACGGATTCAGTACCCCCAGCCGATCCGGGCCGACCTCTTCCTGGTGGTTGCCGCCGGTGGGCTGGTAGTCAACCTGATCAGTCTCGGCATCCTGCACGGCATCCGGGATGGGAGCCTCAACACCCGGGGGGCATACCTCCACGTCCTGGGCGACGCGCTCGGGTCGGTCGGCGCGCTTGCGGCCGCCGCGATCATCGCCACGACCGGATGGACCCTGGCCGACCCGATCATTTCCGTCGTCCTGGCCCTGCTGATCCTGGTGGGTGCGTGGCGCCTGGTGCGGGAGAGCACCGACATCCTGCTCGAGAGCGTTCCGGGCCACGTATCGATGGCGGATGTGCAACGACGCATTCTCGGCGTCACCGGGGTCACTGCCGTACACGATCTTCACGTCTGGGCCGTGACCAGCGACCTGATCGCCATGAGCGGTCACGCCATTGTCCCCGATCTTGCCCACCATCCGGAGGTACTGGAGCGGATACGTACCGAGATGTGTCAGCTGGGCATCGGGCACGTGACCATCCAGCTCGAGGTCCAGCACGAGTGCGAGGAGCCCATGCCGCTGGTGAGCACACCGGGCTCTCAGGCCCACCACTTAGGCCATCGGCATTAGGGCTCCTTCCCTCGCTCACTCCTTCCCTCGTTCCCGCGTTCCGTCCTTCCCACGTTCCCTCGTTCCGCTCCTTCCGCCTCTCTTGCGGCATCTGGGGGTCTAGTCTATATATGCGCCCGGAGGCCCGGGCGTCCGGGCCTCCAATTGTTCAGGCCTTTGCGGGGAAGTGATGATTGATTCGTAATTTGGCGATTATCGCACACGTAGATCACGGCAAGACCACTCTGGTCGATCAGATGCTCCGGCAGGCCGGGGCGTTCAGGGCCAACCAGCAGGTGGAAGAGCGGGTCATGGATTCCAACCCGCTGGAGCGGGAACGGGGCATCACCATCCTGGCCAAGAACACGGCCGTGATGTGGCACGGTACCAAGATCAACATCGTGGATACCCCGGGCCACTCCGACTTCGGCGGCGAGGTGGAGCGGATCCTCCGGATGGTGGATGGGGTGCTGATCCTGGTGGACGCAGCCGAAGGACCCATGCCGCAGACCCGGTTCGTCACCCGGAAGGCGCTGGCGCTGGGCCTTCGGCCCATCGTGGCCATCAACAAGATCGACCGGTCCGATGCCGAGCCGATGCGGGTGCACGACGAGGTGCTGGGGCTCTTCATCGACCTGGAGGCCACCCACGAGCAGTTGGATGCGCCTTTCCTTTATACGTCCAGCCGGGCCGGCACCGCCACCTTCGACCTGGACAAGCCGGGCACCGACTTGACCCCGCTGTTCCAGACCATCCTCGATTACGTCCCGGAGCCGAAGGGCGATCCCGAGGAGCCGTTCCAGATGCTGGTCTCTACCCTGGACTTCTCCAGCTTCATCGGGCGCATCGCCATCGGCCGTATCGAGCGCGGCCGGGTGAAGGTGGGAGATCAGGTCGCGTTGCTGCCCCTGGGCGACCCGGGGCTGGTTCCACCGGAGGAGCCGTTCGAGCGAAACCGGGTCACCCGGCTCTACACCTTCGACGGCCTCAACCGGGTCGAGGTAGAGCAGGTGGATGCGGGTGACATCGTGGCGCTCTCCGGCTTCGAAACCATCGAGATCGGCAAGACGTTCACCTCGACGGAGCGGCTGGAGCGGATGGAGGGCATCGCGGTCGA
>JBDTTD010000211.1:0-4504 GCA_039930805.1 Gemmatimonadales bacterium
CGTTCTCTTCCATGCAGACTCCGACCGCATGGTGGTGATCGATTGGGCCAACGCCGACTGGGTGGGCTTCGATGCGGACATCGGGGCTCCCGAGATCGACGTCGGTGTCTTTCTGATAAGTTTGTTCCACCGGCGCCCGTTTGGCCCCTGGCCGATAGCCCGCCGGCATGCACTGGCCCGTCACTTTATCGAGACCTACACGGGCGCAGCCCCACGGGGGCTGGACCTCGCCAGCTTGAACGCGGTGATGGCGGCGATCACTCCCGCGTTCGTGCGCCTCACGCGGCGGCAGAAGGGCAGCCTGCGAGGACTGGCCTACCGATACGGATTGATGGATCTGAGCTTTTTCTTGCGGCGGCTTTCCACCGACGCCTTCGCGGGAACCCGATAACCCACACCGGCTGAGGTTACGCCGCAGCCGAGGAAGAGCTATGGGCTACACCAGTTCCCACAAAGGGCGGGGGCGCGATTACCACGAGACCTTCGCCGCGGAGGTCAATCCGTATCGCGCGATGCATTGGCGACTCGAACAGCGCGCGCTGGACCGGATACTGCACGATCACCTGGGCTCGCAGAAGGTGGCCTACCTGGACTTCGCCTGCGGCACGGGACGCATTCTCGGCCACCTCGCCCGCCAGGTCGACACCGCCACCGGGGTGGACGTCTCTCCGACGATGATGGAAGTGGCCAGAGAAGGGGCTCCCGCGGCCGAGCTGATCGAGGCCGATCTGACGAAGAGCGATGTGCTTGGTGAGCGGCGCTTCAACCTGATTACCGCGTTTCGGTTCTTTCCCAACGCGGAGCCGGAGCTGCGCCTGGCGGTGCTGAAGGTGCTCGCCCGACACCTGGCTACCTATGGGGTACTGGTCTTCAACAATCACAAGAATGGAAATAGCCTGCCCCGGCGGATCTCTCGCCTGCTGGGGCGGGAGGTGCCGGGGCCGACGATGATCCACGGTGACGTGCGAGCTCTGGTGTCCTCTGCCGGCCTACAGATCCTTCAGGTTGTTCCCCTGGCCTGTCTGCCCTTCTCGGAGAACCATCCCCTGTTGCCCGTCGCCCTACTGGAGCCGTTGGAGCGATCGATCAGCGGCCTGGGCCCATTGGCCGGCATTGCACAGGACGTCCTCTACGTCTGCGGCCCGGCCGGCGCGGCTTAGTCGGCTTCCGCGGCGTACTCGTAGGGGTAGTAGTAGTCGCCGTAGGCGGACATCTCCCCACCCGGATCGTTCAACACCGTACCCACCACGTTAGCGCCGACGTACACCAGCTGCTGATGGGCGCGCTTGGCCGCGACCTTGTCGGTCTGGCCCGCCCGCACCACCAGCAGCACGCCATCGGCAATCGAAGCCATGATGCCGGCGTCAGCCGTGGCGAGCACTGGAGGCGTGTCCAGAATTACCAGGTCGAAGCTCTTGGCGAGCTCCTGAAGCAGAACCCGCATGCGGACGCCGCTCAGCAGACCGGATGGATTGGTCGGCAACGCGCCGCAGGTCAGCAGGGACAACCCCTTCACGTTGGTAGAACGAATCACGTCGGTGGCGGCACGGACCTCGTCGCCGTTATATGACGGGGTCAACAGCTCCATCAGGCCCGGGGCCCGGGGCACCTGAAAGAGCCCGTGCAGCCGGGGCCGGCGGACGTCGCAGTCAATCAGAAGCACCCGCAGCCCGTCGTAGGCGAAGGTCACCGAAAGATTGGCCGAGGTGAGGGTCTTGCCCTCGCCCGGAGCCGCGCTGGTGACGACGAGCGTCTTCATGCTGTCGCCCTGCAGGCTCCAGGAGAGACTGGTGCGCAGCATTCGGAACGCTTCCAGGCCGACCGAGAACGGCTGGGTCACCGTTCCGAGTGACGAGGAGGTCACCCGGCTGGCTTCCAGCTGAGCCTTCTTGCCAGGGCCGAGGAGACCGCCCAACCGACGCTGGCCGGGACCGGTTCCCGTCAAGCGGGGGATCACGGCCAACCCGGGGACATGCAGGGCGGTTTCGAGGTCTTCCGGCTTGTGAATCGAGGTGTTCAGCGCCTCGAGGACGAATGCCCCGCCCAGGCCGAGCAACAAGCCCAGCAGCAGACCCAGGCCCAGTTTGAGGGCGGCGGTACCCAGGACCGGCGCATACGGGGTGTCGGCGAGATTGACGACCTCGACGTCGCCGGCTTCGACCTCTTCCGCCATACGAGCCTTCTGGTATTCCTGGCGGACCTGGTCGCTGGTGGAGGTCAGCGTTTGAACCCGCCCGTTCAGGCGAGCCTCTTCCTCCGCCATGGCGGGCAGGATCTGCATGGATGCCCCGGTTCTCGCCCGCAGGCTCCCGAGACTACGGATCCTGGCGTCCAGGGTGGAGACGTGGCTTGACACAGCCTGCCGGAGCTGCGCCTTGTTGGTGTTGATCAGGCTCTGGAGCTGAATCACGTCGGGGTTGGTCGGGGCGGCTTTCCAGGGACCCGTCGTCATCGAGTCCAACCGGTACTGGTTGAGCTCGAGCTGCCGGAAGTAGGTACCGACGTTCGCATTTTCCGCCAGCGCGGGCGATGAGGCGAGGGCTCGCAGGGCCTCTGACTCGCCCGCACTGCCCCCCGTCTTAAGCCGGGTCTGCAAGGTCTGGAAGGTCTGGCGATCGGCCTCGAGCTCGGCGCGCCGGCCGTCCAGCGTCATCAAAAACGTCTGCTGCTGCTCCATCGCGCCCTGAGAGCTGGCCAGCTGCTGCCGGCTGCGGAACGACGCCAGCTCACCCTGAGCCCGGGCGAGCATGCTGTCGGTTTGCTTCAGCTGCTCTTCGAGAAACTGGCGGCGGCGCTGGGACTTCTGCTTGGCGCCGACGATGTTCAGGTCCTGAAAGGCCGCAATGGTCGTGTTGACCACCCGCTGAGCCACCCGCGGGCTCTTCGAGTAGTAGCTCAGGTCCAGGATGTCAGTGAATGGCCGCTGGATCACCTCGACGTCGACCGCCAGCTTGTCCACCGCCTTCTCGCGTGGGATCACGAAGAGGCCGGCGGCAGGCACGTCCGGGGCAGACGGAACCGAGAAGCGCACGGTCCCGAGGTCCAGCATCGTGCCGTATGGTCCCCGCGCTTCCCGGTCGCCCAGCTTGGCCTTGACGCCGTTCTGGTAGAAGGTCACCAGAATGGTATCAGGGGTGGCTAGGGGCTCCACGTGGACCGAATCCAGTTGGGTGGCAGCGAAGCCTTCCGTGGCCGAGTTGAGTCTCAGGCCAAGTGAGTCGACCACCGCACCGAGTACGTTCTTGCTCTGCACCAGCTGAGTAAGCGACAGCAAAGGATCGGTGGTGCGGGCCACCTCGGGCGCAGGGGTCTCGATCTCCCGGGTCAGGGAGCGACGCTCGCCCGCCAGCCGCAGTGTCGCGGTCGCCTTGTAGATGGCAGGCGCCCGGTAGACGAGAAAGCCGCCCGCCATCATGCCAAGCAGTGTCAGCACCAGAATGAACCGATAGTGCCGGCGCAGGATGCCGAAAATCTGACCGAGCGAGATCGAGCCGGCGGGCTGGGTCTCGTAACCGCGATCCTCGGGCGAAGGGCCCGGAGGGAGCGCGCGGGGCGGGTGATAGAATTCTGGCATAGGTCGGCTTATGGTCTGCTGGCGCGGTCGATCACGAGGTAAATGGACGCCGCGGATCCGAGGACTCCGAGCGCCGGGAGGAACACTTCTCTGAAAAATGACCGCTTCCTATCGACGACGATCTGGTCGCCGGAGTGGACCCGGACGGTGGATGTCGGGCTTTCCGGATCGAGCAGGCTCACCAGGATCTCGTGCTGACCGCCGTTGGGATCCTTCCGAAGGACACGGACCTTCTCTCGCCGGCCGAACTGGTTGGGACCGCCGGCCTGGGCCACTGCCTCCGCGATCGAAGTCTCCGGACGGACGGCGAAGACCTGGGGACGGCCGACCTCACCCGAGACCGCGACCCGGATCAGCGGCTCCACCACGAACTGGGGGTCCTGCTCGAACTTAGTGAGGAAGCTGCGTAAGTTCGCCTCGGCCGTCGTGAACGGTATCCCGCCGACCCGTACGGTGCGGTACAGTGGATGGGTGATCGACCCGTCCGCGCCCACGATGAAATCCCCGCTGAACTCCGGCTTGCGCCACACGGTGATGCGGATCGAGTCGCCGGGGCTCAGGGTGACCTGCTCGGTGCGAGGCGCGGGAGTCTGGGCGGCGATTGCCCCCGGTACGACGATGGCGATGATCGGGAGTAGCCAAAGCGTCAGGAGTCGCATAGTCCTCGAGGTCTAAGGTCGGGGGCAATCGTACCGCTCGGCACGCCCATTGGATCAAGCGAGCGCGAGGCGCAGTTAGCATGCCACAGTGGCCGGCAGGCGGCGAGTCACCCGCCCCACAGAGGCTAAGGGAATGTATCAGCAACGCTTCCGGTGCGCACGCCGAGAATCTATCGAGTAAATAACGCACGCGGAGGGTCCCAAAGGCGGTGCCCGGCATCACCGCATGGGTGCTTCCCCAGCCGAGCTGTGGCACGTGCCCAACACACCT
>JBDTTD010000212.1:0-4430 GCA_039930805.1 Gemmatimonadales bacterium
TCCGGCCGTACCTGATCGCCGGAGCGGGGGTCTACAACTTTAAGCAGGTCAGCGGCAACGATGTGGCCGGGCCCGGCGTTGGCAATACCGGGAGCACCGGTACCGATTTCGGCTTGAACGGTGGCGCGGGGTTCGACTTCAAGACGGGGGGCATTGGCCTCTTCCTCGAGGGCCGGTTCCACAACGTGTTCACCAGTGGCCCGGACACCAAGTTCATTCCGATCACTTTTGGTGTTCGTTTAGGCGGGAACTAGGGAAAGACGGGAAGAGCCTGTCCCGAGGGTACCGGTGAGGGGACGGGAAGGATAGACAGAGTCCTCATCCCGAGCGTAGCGAGGGACCTACTCCGAGAGTAACTGGGGTGGGTCCCTCTCGCTTTTCGGTGTACCGTCTTGTGGTATTTCGATGGGAAGCCTCTCCCGGTCCAACCCATCTTCCGGCATGACCGACCACATGTCCGAGGCTCGTCGCCTCCTGCTGCACCACTTCGGCTACTCCGATTTCCGGCCGGCCCAAATACCCGTCATCCAGTCCATCTTCGAGGGTCGCGATACCCTGGCCGTGCTCCCCACCGGCGGGGGCAAGTCGATCTGCTTCCAGATCCCGGCCCTGGTCCTCGGCGGCCTCACCGTGGTGGTGTCGCCGCTTATCTCGCTGATGCAGGATCAGGTGGAAGCCGCTCGAGCCCGCGGGCTCCCGGCGGCGTGTCTCAATAGCAGCCTGGGCGCCGCCGAGCAGGCCGAGGTACGGACCGCTATCGCCGATGGCTCGCTGCGGCTGTTGTACGTCTCGCCCGAGCGGCTGGAGCGCTTGAGCCAGGAACTCGCCAGCCGGGGAATCAGGCCCAGCCTCCTGGTGGTGGACGAGGCGCACTGCATCGCGGAGTGGGGTCATGATTTCCGTCCCAGCTATCGCAAGCTGTCGCGGGCGCGCTACCGTCTGGGTCAGCCGCAGGCCGCGGCTCTCACCGGCAGCGCTACCCCCGGTGTAAGGGACGAGATCGCCCGTGCCCTCAGGCTCCGTCCCGGCTTCGCCCAGCACCTGGGCTCGTTTGATCGTCCCAATCTCTGGTTCGGCGCGGTCCGCGTTGGCAGCGAGAAGGAGCGGCTCGCTGCCCTCTTGGCCCTCCTTCGCGGCGACGATGCCATGTCCATCGTCTATGCCCCGACGCGGGGGAGCACCGAGGCCGTGACCCGCGCCCTGTCAAAAGTGGGGCATCGTGCGGCGCCATACCATGCCGGCCTCAGCAAGACCACCCGGGCTCAGACGCTGGACGCCTTTCTTCGCGACCAGGTGGACATCATCGTGGCCACTTGCGCCTTCGGGATGGGCATCGACAAGCCATCGGTGCGGCTGGTGGTGCACTGGACTCCGCCCCCCACGCCGGAGGCGTACTACCAGGAGGCCGGCAGGGCGGGGCGGGATGGAGAGTTCGCTCGCTGCCTGCTCCTCTGGCGGGCCGCGGACTCCGAGCTGCACCGCCGCCAGCTCGATGTCACCTTCCCCGCGCGGCGTCTGCTGGAGCGCATCTGGCACGAGCGAGATGGCACGGTGGGGGTTCCCGAGAACGTGCTCGAGTCGGCCGAACGGCTTCGGAGGGAGCTGCGCCCGGAACGCGGCCCGGTGGATTGGCGGCCGATCCGTGAGCGCCGGAAGCAGGCGGAGGCACGCATTCAGGCGGTGGAGGACTACGCCCGGGAGTCGCGCTGCCGCCGGGCTCGCCTGGTGGGGTACTTCGGGGAGTCCCTCGTCCACTGCGCGGGGTGCGACCGGTGCGCATCGAAGCCGGTCCGCTCTCCGGCCGATCCCGACGTGTCGGCTCGCCTCACGCGGCTTCGCCGGGCCCTGGCGGACCGCAACACGGTCTGGGGCGGCTGCCCCCTCGAGCCCGATGTGCTGCTGCGGCTGGCCAGGCATCCGCCGGCGGACGCCGGCGCGCTTGCGGACGTACCCGGTGTTGGCCCGTCGCTGGCCGAACGTCTGGGCCGCACCATCCTGGGTGCGCTGGGTACCGGGAATCCAGCTGCCGCTCAGGAGGGTGAGAACCCGATGCTTGCTTCATTGGAGCGTTGGCGCGGAACAGTCGCACAAGCGATGGGAGTGCCGGACTATGCCGTCATTCCGGATGCGGTCCTGCGGAATATCTCAGCCGTGCAACCGCGGAGCCGGCTCGACCTTGCCAGGATCCGGGGTGTTGGTCCCCGAACCCTGGCCAAGTTTGCGGATGACCTGCTGAGCCTTGTCGCGGGACGCGATTCGGTAGCTCTTGACGGCCACGGTACGACACCGCACTGCAACATCCAAGACACCTGACACACGAGCTCGATCACCTGCACGCTGGAGACTGGAGTCTTCAGGTCTCCTCCAAGCTCCGCATCCTCAGATGCGAGGCTGGTACACTCGCCTGAGCGCCTGTGGCCTGGTTTGCATCAATGGGTTAATTTGGTGCCGATATGGACGACTCCCTCTATTTCAGCGAACAGCACCACCAGGTCCGCGAGATGGTTCGCGACTTCTCTCGCGAGCACATCGCTCCCGTAGCCCGGGAGCTCGATCGGACCTCGACATTCCCCTGGGACAACATCAAGGCCATGGGTGAGCTGGGTCTCCTGGGCGTGCCCTGGAGTGATGAGATGGGTGGCGCCGGCATGGACCAGCTGTCGTATTACATCACTATCCACGAGATGGCCAAGGTCGATGCCAGTCACGCGCTCACCATCAGCGCGCACACCAACCTGGGCACTTCCCCGATCATGGAGTTCGGCACCGAGGCGCAGAAGCGTCGCTACGTGCCGCTGCTGGCTTCCGGGCGGGTGCTCGGCGGATTCGGTCTCACCGAACCGGGCGCCGGTAGCGATGCGGGAGGCACCGCCACCACCGCCGTGGACAAGGGCGACCACTACCTGATCAACGGCTCCAAGATCTTCATCACCCACGCCGGGGTCGGTGAAGTCTTCTGTATGACCGCTCGCACCGAGCCGGGAAAGAGCAACAAGGGCATCACCAGCTTCATCGTCACCAAGGACACCGTCGACCTCGATCAGTGCCGCAAGCTCGGCATAGGCCACGCAGCCGACCTGCCCAAGACGAAGGGCGTGCGCGCCGGGAAGAAGGAAGACAAGATGGGCTGGCGGGCGAGCGATACTCGTGAGCTGATCTTTGAGGATGCGGTGGTGCCCAAGGAAAACGTGCTGGGTAAGGTGGGCTACGGGTTCATCAACTTCCTCAAGACCCTCGACGCGGGACGCATCGGGATCGCGGCACTGTCGCTCGGGATCGCCGAAGGGGCCTACGAGGAGGCGCTACGCTACGCCGGCGTCAGAAAGCAGTTCGGCCGTCCGATCGGAAGCTTCCAGGGCGTGAGCTTTCAGCTGGCCGACATGGCAATGGAGATCGAGGCGGGCACTCACCTCCTGTACCATGCGGCCTGGCTCAAGCAGAACGGCCGTCCGTTCAAGAAGGAAGCCGCCATGGCCAAGCTGTACTGCTCCGAGCTCGCCATGCGAGCCACTACCAAGGCGGTCCAGATCTTCGGCGGCTACGGATACACTACCGACTACCCGGTGGAGCGGATGATGCGCGACGCCAAGGTCTGCGAGATCGGCGAGGGGACCAGCGAGATCCAGCGGATCGTGATTGCCCGGCATATCCTGGGGGAGACGGTGGATTAAGGGGCTATTGGCTATTGGCTGTGGGCTACAGGCCAAGCACACCGTTCAGCCACCAGTGCTCAGCCGCCGCTAGTGACCAATAGCTAATAGCCAACAGCCAATAGCTTTCACCCCATCATTGCCCTAAACCCCTCCCTCTCATATAATTAGCCCCAGCAGTGACGCGCACTTCGCGGCATGCTCCTCTTTCGGCGTGGGCAGGCCAGGCGGAGAGCGCGTTTTCTTTAGGTGCGATTGAATCATCGGCGGCCGTTCCGGTGATCTCCACGAGGTCATACTTGAAGCGCGAGATCCTGATCAATGGAAGCCAGCGGGAAACCCGCGTGGCGATCCTGGAAGACGATAGACTGGTCGAGCTGTTGGTGGACCGTCCCGACCATCGCCGCACCGTGGGCGACATTTACCTCGGCCGGGTCGAGGCGGTGCTTCCCGGCATCCAGGCCGCCTTCGTAGACATCGGCCAGGAGAAGAGCGCGTTTCTGCACGCCTCCGATCTCCTCGAGCCCGACGAAGATGAGGAGCCGGAAGAAGAGGAAGCCTCCCCCGAAGAAGAGGGCAGCGCGGACCCGGCCGAGGCCGGGATCGAGCCAGCCGCCGAGTCGGCTCAGCCGGAACGCAAGGGTGGGTGGCGCAGCCGGGATCGGCGCCGGGGCCGGCGCGGGAACGGTGCCGCAGCCACCGAGAAACCCGCGGCCGAGGTTCGGCAGCGCGAGATCTCTCCCCGCCGCGCACTCCCCAACATCCAGGACATCCTGAAGA
>JBDTTD010000213.1:0-4409 GCA_039930805.1 Gemmatimonadales bacterium
ACAACCACGATCCCGTCCGCGCCCGGAAGCTCCTGCTGCATCGCCGCGAAATTGAGAAAATGATCGGCGCGGTCGAGCAGCGTGGTCTCACCCTGGTTCCGCTGGAGCTCTACTTCAGGAAGGGTCGGGCGAAGGTCGCGCTGGCGCTGGGTAAGGGCAAGAAGCAGCACGACAAGCGGGAAACGCTCAAGCGCAAAGCGGTGGAACGGGAAGTGGCTCGGGCGGTGTCCATTCGAGGGCGGCGGTGATCAGGGCGCTCGCCATCCTGGCGGTGTTGACCGGCTATGGGCTGGAGTCTGCTCCGACCGTCGTGACCGTAACGGGTGTGAATGGCGAGACCCGGATCCCGGTCCGCACTGACGCCACCGGGGCCCCGGTGGTCGCCGCTCCCGGCCTCATGTCCGCGCTCGCTGGCTCGGCTCAGGTCACCGACGGCTGGGCCGATGTCACGTTGGGCACTCAATCGTTCCGGTTTCTGGTGGGTGCCCCGTTGTACCTCTTTAACAACCAGCTTCAGCCGCTCGCCGCTGCCGTTTCCATGTCTCACGACACCCTGTTCCTGCCATTTCAGTTCGTGGCCGAGGTCCTGCCGTCCTCTCTCGGCGATCGCTACCGGTACGACCGGCGGCGGGCTCGCTTGATCGACTCCGGCGCCTCGGCCCGGGCTCCGGTGGCTCGGGCTCCGGCACCGACCCGGGAAATCAGCCGCCTGCCTAACGGACTGCGTCCAGGCCATACCATCACGATCGATCCGGGCCACGGCGGAGTCGATCCTGGAAACCCCGGTGTCTTCTTTCCTCGGGGCACCCGAGAGAAAGAGGTCACCCTGGCGGTGGGCCTGCTCCTGCGTGACGAGCTCAAGCGCCAGGGTGTCGGAGTCCAGATGACCCGGACGACCGATACTCTCATCGCCCTGGGCGATCGCGGTGCCTTTTGTACCGAAGCCTGTGATCTCTTTGTGAGCATTCATGTGAATTCGCTGGCTCGCCGCCGCGGCTACACCGATATCCGTGGCTTCGAGACCTACTTCCTCGCCGAGGCCAGGACCGAGGATGCCGCTCGCGTGGCCAAGATGGAGAACGAGGCGGTGCGTTTCGAGGGTGGTGGCGAGCCGGCCGACCGGGGAGTGGGAATCGACTTCATCCTCAAGGATCTGCAGCTCAATGAGCATCTACGCGAGTCGGCCCGTGCTGCCGAGCTGGTGCAGCGGAATCTGGGGACGGTTCATACCGGCGAGAGCCGGGGGGTCAAACAGGCCGGGTTCATGGTGCTCACCACTGCCCGCCGGCCCGCGATCCTGGTCGAGCTGGGATACAGCACGAACCCTCAGGACGGTCAGTTCCTGACCACCAGGTCGAGCCAGAAGGCCATGGCGGCGGCCCTGGCCGACGCCATCGTCGCCTACCTGCTCGAGTACGAGCGCAAGACCAGTCAGACGGATTCGGGAGTGCGGCAATGATTCGTAATCGCTGGGCGCTTCCAATCCTGCTCCCGGCCGGAGTCGCGGCAGCTCTGCTTGGTGGATGCGTGTACTACAACGGGATGTACAACGCGAACCGGCTGGCCAACTCGGCCCGGAAGGCGGAGCGGGACGGTCGGCCCGCTGAGGCCAGCAATCTATGGGGTCAGGTGGCCACCAAAGCCGAGTCGGTCGTCGTACGTCATCCCAGGAGCAAGTACGCTGAGGAGGCCGCCATTCTTCGTGGGCTCGCCCTGGCTCGCATGGGCCAGTGCGAGTCGGCGCTCGGGCCATTGGGCCGGCTCGCGGTGGCTTCCGTAGGCACCGACCTGACCGAGGATGCCTTGCTTGCCACCGGCCGGTGCCAGGCGTCCATGGGGAACATCTCGGCCGCCGACGCGGCCTTTGCTTCAGTCACCGACAGCAGGGACCCCTGGCGGCGTCGCGAAGCACGGTTTCTGAGGGCCCAGACGCTTCGTCATTCAGGGCGATATCAGGAAGCGCTGACCGTGCTGGAGGAGGTTCGGGAGCCTCGTGCGGTGCCGGAGCGTCTCCTCTCGCTGGCGGGTTCCGGGCGGGTTCCCGAAGCGATGGCGCTAGCCGACTCACTAGTGGCTCGGGGTGACACTACCGAGCCGTGGGACTCGGTGCTGGTGAGCCTGGGCCAGCAAGACCCGTCCAGTGGCTCGAGCCTGGTGGATCGGCTTCGCCGGCTGCCGAACCGGCCGGCCGAGACCCGCGCTCGTTGGCTGTTCGACGATGGCGTGAGACTGATCGGGACCGACACGGCACGGGCCCGAAGCCGGTTTCGGGACGCGGTCGCGATCAGTGGGTCCGGAGATGCTGCCGGCCGGGCCACTCTGGAGCTGCTCCGACTCGATCTCCGGGGGGTGCGCCATCCCCAGGCACTCTCTCCCTTGATCCAGTCCCTCGGCGCCAATGCCGCGCGCCATCAGAGTGTTGCAAGTGAGATGATCCGGCTTGGCAACTCGGCAACCGGTGTCCTCACGGCGACGGCTTCGGTGACCCCGGGCTCTCCGCAGGGTGAGCTCCGACTGTTTCTCGCCGCCGAGACCGCCCGGGACACCCTGGTTGCGCCTCGTCTGGCGGACGCGCTCTTTCAGCGGATTCTGCGGGAGTGGCCGGAGTCGCCCTACGCGCCGAAGGCGGCGCTCGCGGCTCAGCGGTTGAACCCTGAGTGGGCAGACTCGGCCAGAGCCCTCCTCGAGGCCCGTTACCTCGAGAGCCCCTACCTGGCCATGCTGCGGGGCGATGCAGGATCGGCATACCGGCAGCTGGAGGACTCGCTCGGCGCCTTTGCTGCCGCGCAGGCGCAGGCCCCCGGGCGCGCTCCGGCAGTGCGCCCCGCGACACCGGGCCGCGCGGCGCCGGTCGGCCCCGACGACGACAGGCCAAGGCCTACGCCCCAGCGACCACGGCCGGTACCGAACAACCCGGCCCTGGAACCGTAGTGGGCACCCGCGACCTCTCCCGCGAACTGTTCGGGCAGCGGTTTCAAAATCCCATTCTCCTGGCTGCCGGCACCGCTGGTTTCGGCAAAGAGCTGGACGGAGTTCTCGACCTGGATCGTCTCGGTGGGCTGGTCACCAAGGCGGTGTCTCGGGAGCCGCGCGAGGGCAACGCACCCCCTCGGGTGGCCGAATTTCCGGGCGGTATGCTCAACTCCGTGGGGCTGGCCAATCCGGGCGTCGCGCGAGTGCGGGAGCAGTATCTCCCCTGGATTGCCGCGCGGCTGACCCGGGCCCGGGTGCTGGTGAATGTCGTGGGCTTCACGGTCGAGGAGTACGGCGAGGTCGTGGACGAGCTGAACGGGTGCGCGGGCATTACCGCGTTCGAGCTGAACCTGTCCTGTCCCAACACCAGCGCCGGCGGGATCGAGTTCGGCGCCGACCCCGCATGCGTCCAGCGCATCGTGTCGCTGTGCCGAAGCCGGACCAGGTTACCGCTGGTCGCCAAGCTGTCGCCGGTGCTGCCGGACATCGCGCGAATGGCTGAGACCGCACGCGATGCCGGTGCCGATGCCATCAGCGCGGTGAATACCATGCCCGGACTCCTGTTTGGTGATAACCGCCGGGCACGGCTCGGGAACGGCAATGGGGGGGTGAGCGGGCCAGGACTGCTGCCGGTCGGCGTTCTTGCGGTCGCCCGCATCGTCGAGCGGATCGGCGCCACCCCGGTGATCGGGGTGGGGGGTGTTCGGTCGGCCGGCGACGTCCGCCAGTACCTGAAGGTGGGCGCGACGCTGGTGGGCATCGGCACCGCCGGGCTGGCCGATCCCCGCCTGCCGGAGCGAATCGTGGCCGACCTGGAGCAAGACAATGGCTGAGCTGATCCTCGCTCTCGACACCCCGCGCGGAGCCGACGCTCTGCGGGTGCTCGATCAACTGCCCGCGCTCCAGTGGGTCAAAGTGGGATCGATCCTGATGACCCGTGAGGGACCCGACCTGGTACGGGAGCTGACTGCCCGGGGCCTCCAGGTCTTCCTCGATCTCAAGTGGCATGACATCCCCAATACCGTGGCGGGCGCGGTGACCGCGGCCCGCGAAATCGGGGTGGCCATGGCAACGGTGCACACCCTTGGTGGACGGGCGATGATGGAGGCCGCCGCCGTCGCGGCCGGGGGCGGGCTCTCACTGGTAGGAGTGACCGTGCTGACCTCGCACGATTCGGCAGGCTACGCGAGCGCGACTGGCCGAAGCGAGGTGGACATCGCCCGGGAGGCGGAACGGCTCGCGCTGGCCGCAGCCGAATCCGGGCTTCACGGCGTGGTCTGTTCTCCCCAGGAGGTGTCACTGCTGCGCCGCCGGCTGGGACCGGGGGCCCGCATCGTCGTGCCGGGCATCCGCCGGCGGACGGACGCCGCGGGGGATCAGGTCAGGATCGCGACCGCCGGGGACGCGGTGGCAAACGGGGCTACCCATCTCGTGGT
>JBDTTD010000214.1:0-4407 GCA_039930805.1 Gemmatimonadales bacterium
ACCTCGAGCGCCATGGCGCGGACCGGGCCGCTAGCCACGAACAACTCCCGGTCATCGACCTGGCTTCCGATTCCCGCTGAAAGCGAACGCTCCAGAAGCCAGCCCTCGAAGGCGTCGGGGTCGGGGTCGTCCCGCACCGTCTCCTCCAGCAACCGGCGCTTGATGGCCATTCCAATCGAGTCGGGAGTGGTGTTCCGCTTGCGCCGGCGGCGCCGTCCCTCAGAGGCGTCGAGGGCGGCTAGCAGCCGGCGGCAGATCTCGGCCGGGCGGAAGGACGGGCCGGGCGCCGGTGTCTCCGGCTCAGTCATTTGCGCCCGGACCGCCACATCCCCCGGGGGCTCGGGCGGTCACCCGCACATCGAGCGGGAACCCGACGCTCTCGGGCCGAGCATAACCCCGGTCGAGCGCAGCGATGTCCAGTTCCACCGTCTCCAGATCCCAGAGCAGGAGCTCAAACGGGGGGATGGCCTGGAGGGTGGTAACCGATTTCAAGTAGCCGGAGCAGTGGAGGCAGGTCTCCACGGTCAACGTTTCCAACTTGTCCTCCAGCACCAGCGACCCCAGCCGTTCGTGGTCCCTCTCGCCGCAGTAGGGACAGCGCAACCAGTTGATTCTCCAGTCCCCTGCGCAACGGCCACACCGTAGCCGGCGGGTCCGGTCCAGGCTGCGGAACTCCCCGAGCAGCGGCCAGCTCCCGCAGATCGGGCAGTAGCCGTGGGTCCAGGAGACCGGTACCTGCTCCTGGAGCAGCCGGCCGCAGCATTGGAGCAGGGGAACGGCGGTGAGCTGGGCGACTGTTTCGAGTGCACCAGGATCGACCCCAGCGGCGGCGGCGAGCTCCCCGATCCCTTCACGATCGTGCCGGATGGCGGCGGCGAGCAGATGAACCACGGTGTCCGCGGAGGGCCGGTATCCGCCGAGTGCTGCGGCGTCCGGCACTCCCTCCGCAGCAGTAATCTCCGCCAGGCGGTGCACCAGACCACGCAGCCGCCGAGTATCAACGACCAGGTCGCGACCCTGCAACAGGGGATCGGCAGCGGAGGACCGGCCAGTCCCGCTTTCAGAGATGCTGTCGCTGAGAGACGACGCCCACACCGGGTCGTCGAGCAACGGCAGCACTTCGCCCAGCATACCCAGCCAGGCGCGCCACTCGGGTCGCTGCCGCCCGAGCTCGGCTAATCGCGGGGTGGGGTCGGTCCGAAGACCGGGAGCGGTCCGTGGCATTCGATCTCCGTGACACATGGCGTCCTGTAGTACGGCTCGGCGCCGGCGTGGAGCTCGACCGGGTGACCCCAGTTCCTCACGTCGGCGCCCGGCCCGCCGCCCCGGACCCGGCCGGCCTCGGGGCTGGTGCAAGCGGTAAAAAAGAAAACGAAAAGCAAGGCAGCTGTCATCCTGAGCCCTTCGACTGCGCTCAGGGAAGGCCCCGGGAAGGAGCCGAAGCCATGAGAGTGCCATCCGTGTCTCATGGGCCCGTCAGCCCCGAGCCGAGCACATGGATCTCAGCGGACGAGAGTAGCACCACCACCCGGAGCAGGAACCCACCAAGCAACACCAGCGATGCGGTCCGAACCAGCTCACGCGGCGCGTGGGTCCGATGCCCGCGCTCCAGCACGAGCGGCACCAGGATCCCAATCCCGACCACGCCGAGCAGGAGCACCAACCCCCACCAGCTCAGAAACACCCGGGCGACTGATCCAAGTGATGCGAGGAACACGATCAGTACCAGCAGCTCCAGGATCAGCACCTTGCGGTCGAACCAGGAGAGCCAGGCAATCGAGTCCGGATGCCCCGCGCGCCGCCAGATCGCGACCAGGATGAGCGCGGCCGCGCCGGTCGACGCGCCGGAGACGAGGAACAGAAGGCCGAGCAGGGTGGAGTCGGCCCAGATGGGGCGGTTGGTGACCGCGAGCAGTACCCCGGTGTATCCCGCGAGAAAGAGCCCGAGGATGCTGCCCAACACCGCAATGGCCACGGACGGTCCCCGGCGCCGGAGCAGCCGGACCGGCCCGGACTGGAGCAGTCTGATGTTGGTCCGTTCCTCGCTCAGCGCGGTCAGCGCCGCCAGGAAGGAGAATAAGGCGAACAAGAGCAGGCCCCACGACCCCACCGACATCGGCACATACGACTTAAACATCAGCTGGCCGGTGTTGGACTCGATCAGCATGTGCCAGAACCGGAGGGGACGGTCGAGATCGAGGGTGAGCAGGATGCCGCTGATGACCGTGCCGGCGAAGGCCACGTAGTAGCCGATCCGGATCAACGGGCGGTCAGGCCGACGGGCGGACAGGTGCAGCAGCGAGGCGAGCAGGAACGCGGTGCCGGCGATCCCCCCGATGAAGAAGTAGAAGATGATCCACCAGGCCCAGTGGGGGGACGCGGTGAAGAAGGTGTCAGACATCTGCTTCCCTCCGCTCCGGGACATGCTCGTCCATGCGCCTTTTGCGCAAACCCACCACTCCGAGCAGGGCGAGCATCACTGCGCCGGCGGCCGAGAAGAGCGAGGCAGGGAGCAGATTCCGTGTGGGCATCTTCGGCGCGCGGGGGAGGCCGTACACTTCCGGCTCGTCCACCAGCAGATAGAAGGAATTCAGCCCACCCAGGATCTTGTCATCCGCACCGTAGAGGTGGGCCCGCTTCTCGCCCAGTTGGTGCAGTTGTTGCACCCGCGCCTCGGCCTGCGGCTTGAGCTCCCGGATGGGGCCAAACCGGATGGAATCGGTGGGGCAGGCCTGAGAGCACGCCGGCTCCATTCCGGCTTGGAGCCGGTCGTAGCAAAGGGTGCACTTCTGGGCGACGTTGGAGACGGAGTTGATGTCGATCACGCCAAAGGGGCAGGCAGCGATGCAGGCCCGGCAGCCGTTGCAGGTGTCCGACTGGATGACCACGGTGTCGAACTCGGTCCGGATGATCGCCCCCGTGGGACAGACCTCTAGGCAGGGGGCGTTGACGCAGTGTTTGCAGACGTCGCTCATCATGAGCCAGCGGCCGTCAACCCGATCCTCGCTGAACTGCTCGATGAACTTGACGTGCCGCCAGTGGGTCCCGTCGAGCCGCCGGGTATTGTCGTAGCTGTCCCCGCTCATTTCCGTCCGCCCGCCGTTGGCCGCGGGAAGCTGGTTCCACTCCTTGCAGGCAACCTCGCAGGCCTTGCACCCGATACAGACTGTCGTGTCGGTGTAGAACCCCATCGCTTCGGTCATCACGCCTTCTCCACGTTACAGACGAAAGCCTTGCCTTCGTGGATGCTCACGTTCGGGTCGCCCACCAGCGCGGTGAGGGTGTTGACCACGTCACCAGTCGCCACCCCTTGCCAACCCCAGTGCCATGGCATGCCGACCTGGTGAACCACCTTGCCTCCCAGCCGGAAGGGCCGTACCCGGCGGGTGACCAGCGCCTTGGCTCGGATTTGGGCCCGCGGCGTGCTCACCCGCACCCACTCCGTGTTCCGGATTCCCTTTTCGGCCGCCAGCTCGGGCGAGAGCTCAATGAACAGCTCAGGCATCAGCTCGGTGAGCCACGGATTCCAGCGGCTCATGACGCCCGAGAGGTAATGCTCGGTGAGCCGGTAGGTGGTGATCACGTAGGGAAAGCGTGGATCGCCCACTCCCGCGAGCGGATTGTCGTCGTGCTTCCAATACTTGAGCACCGGGCTGCTCTGTTGTTTGTACAGGGCGTTCCGGACCGGCGATTCGGCGGGCTCGTAATGGGTCGGGAGCGGCCCGTCGAGGAGACCCGACGGGTTATAGAGCCAGCCCACTCCGTCGGGGATCATCATGAAAGGATCCGTCCCGGAGTGCGCCGCCAAGCCGATGCCGTTGGGATCGGCGGGGGCGCCGGGCGACTTGGTCTCCGGGAAGTCGGGCGTGTCGTATCCGGTCCAGCGGCGCCCGTCCCACCAGATCCACTTCTTCCGCTCGCTCCAGGGGCGGCCCTGGAGATCGGCCGACGCGCGGTTGTAGAGCACCCGCCGGTTATCGGGCCAGGCCCAGCCCCAGTTGCGATGCGAGCCCGGAACGCCGGGTGGGTCCGGCTCCTTTCTGGCGCACAGGTTTCGGTCGGGAGCGGGGAACACGCCGCAGTAGATCCAGGAGGCACAGGTGGTGGAGCCATCGTCCTTCAGCTCGTCGAAGCCGGCCAGATGTCGGCTCGGGTTGCCGGTGACGTAGCCGTTGATCTCGCGTAGCGCCTTCGACACGTCGGGCTCACCCGGGATGCTCTCCTGGTGGGGCGGGTCGGGGTCGAAGTCCCAGGTGAGATTCTTGAATGCCTGGTCTCGAGGAAGATCGCTTTCGGCGTAGAGCTTCTTCAGGCGGAGAGCGAGCTGATGAGTGAACCAGGGATCTGAGCGGCACTGGCCCGGCGGGTCCGCCGCCTTGAAGTGCCACTGGAGCATCCGCTGGGTGT
>JBDTTD010000215.1:0-4389 GCA_039930805.1 Gemmatimonadales bacterium
CCGGTAGATCTCGGCCCGAAGCGTCTCGAGCTTGCCCTGGAGCCCCTGCAGCTCATCCTCGATGTCGATCTGCCGCTCGGTCCCAATCCGCTTGAGATCGTCGATCTGCCGCTCCAGCTCGAGGAGCGGCTTCTCGAAATCCAGGGTGTAGGCAGAAGCCATCGCGGTCATCCCGCCTTGACGTAGTGGACAGAATCGCTACCGAGCAGGTCGCGCAACGCACGCACGAGGTCGTCTTCGGCCGCGACGCGCACCCGCCGCGACCGGAGTCGAACCGCCTCACCGCTGCCGTCGCTCCATTCAATATAGAGCGGAGTAGGGCCCGGGTGCGCCGAACAGAGGGCGGCCACGGCCTTTAGCGCGGAGGGCTGCAGGCTCGAGGCGGATTGCCACCGGAGACTCAAGGCCAGGGCCCCGGAGGCCTTGAGATCGCCCAGCTCCCGCGCGGATTCCACGATGAACGGCGCCTGGTCCTCGCCCCGGTCGCGGTCGCTGTAGCCGCCGGTGAGGAGCAGAGCCGCGTCAGGCAGGATGGTCTGATTGAGCTTGGCCCAGGCATCGGGAAAGACGATCGCCTCCGCGGTGCCATGGAAATCCTCCAGCACCAGCCGGGCGTACTCCTTGCCGGTCTTCTTGGAGATCTGTCGCTTGACCCCGGTGACCACGGCCGCCACGCTCACCTGCTGCTCACCCCATTCGCTGAGGGTGGCGGTCGTGCGCGAGCCGAAGAGCTCGACCTCCTCGCGATAGCGCTCCAGTGGGTGCCCCGAAATGAAGAAGCCCAGGACCTCCTTCTCCTTGGCCAGCCGCTCGGCCTCAGTCCAGGGGGGAAGGTCGGGAAGGATGGGAAGGTCGGAAAGGTTAGCGCTGCCCTCCAGCACCCCGTCCTTCCCGTCTTTCCCGACCTCTCCGAAGAGCGACCCCTGTCCCGCCTCCCGCTCCTGGTTCAGCAGCTGCGCTTCGGCCAGGGCCGGCTCCAGCACTTCGATCAGCTGTTTGCGGTGGCCGCCCAGCGAATCGCAGGCCCCGGCCGCAACCAGGGACTCCAGCACCCTTTTGTTGCAGAGCCGGAGGTCGATCCGCTCCACCAGCTCCGCCAGCGTGCCGTAGGGAGCCTCCTGCCGGCCGGCTATGATCGACGCGATGGCCCCTTCGCCCACATTCCGCACCGCGCCCAGCCCGAAGCGAATGCGCCGCTCGCCGATCACGGTGAACTTGAAGCCCGACTCGTTGACATCGGGAGGGAGGATCTCCAGCTCCAGCTCACGCGCCTCGTTGATGTATTGCACCACCTTGTCGGTGTTCCCGATTTCCGATGACAGCAGCGAGGCCATGAACTCGGCGGGATAGTGGGCCTTGAGCCAGGCGGTCTGGTAGGAGAGGATCGAGTACGCTACCGAGTGCGACTTGTTGAAGCCATAGCGACCGAAGGTCACAATCTGCCGCCCGAGCTCCTCCACCATTGGGCGCGGGTGTCCCTGCACCACGGCCCGCTCCACGAACTTGGCCACCTCCTGGTTGGCCAGCTCCTGGTCTTTCTTGCCCACCGCTTTCCGGAGGACGTCGGCTTCCGCGAGGCTGAACCCGGCGAGCACGTTGGCGATCCGCATCACCTGTTCCTGGTAGGTGATGACGCCATAGGTGGGCTCCAGCACCTCCCGGAGAGCGGGATGGGGATAGGTCACCTTCTCCTGGCCCAGCTTCCGGCGAATGAACACGGTGTGCATGCCCGCGTCCAGCGGGCCGGGGCGAAGCAGGGCGTTGGATGCCACCAGGTCGTCGAACCGGTCGCACTTCATGGCGCGAAGCGTGTCGGTGGCCAGCGGTGACTCGAACTGGAAGACGCCGGCGGTCCGGCCCTGCCGCAGCAGCTCGTAGACCTTGGGATCGTCGAAGGTCAGCCCCTCCATGTCGGGCCTGGTGCCGTGCCGCTCGCCGATCATGTTCACCGCGTCGTGTATCACGGTGAGGGTCTTGAGCCCGAGCAGGTCCATCTTGAGCATGCCGACCTTCTCCAGCGCGCCCATCTCGTACTGCGTGATGATGGATTCGCCTTCGGCGGCGGCGCCGGCTCCCTTGGTGGGAGCGGTGCACACGGGGACGTATTCGGACAGCGGACCGGGGGCAATCACGACGCCCGCCGCGTGAACCGACATGTGGCGCGAGATGCCCTCGATCCGCGAGCTCAGCTTGACGAGGCGCTCATAGGAGGGGTTGTCCCGAATCAGGTCGCGCAGCTCGTCCACCTTCTTGGCGGCTTCCTGGACCGTCAGGCTGTAGGCCGGGCCGGAGGGGATGAGCTTGGTGATCCGATCGGCCTCGCCGGGCGGGATTCTGAGGACGCGGGCGACATCCTTTACCGCCGCCCTGGCCTTCATGGTGCCGAAGGTGACGATCTGGCCGACACTGGTGCGGCCGTAGCGCTCCCGCACGTACTCGATCACCTCGCCGCGGCGCTCGAAGCAGAAGTCCACGTCGATGTCCGGCATCGACACCCGCTCGGGGTTCAGGAACCGCTCGAACAGCAGGTCGAACTTGAGCGGATCGACATCGGTGATCCCGAGCGCATAGGCCACCAGCGAGCCGGCCACCGATCCCCGGCCGGGGCCCACCGGGATGCCCCGCTCGCGCGCCGCGGCGATGAAGTCCTGGACGATGAGGAAATAGCCGGCGTACCCCGCGGTGTTGATGACCCCGAGCTCGTAGGCGAGGCGCTCCCGGACCACGTGGGACCAGGGCAGTCCGTAGCGCCGTTCCGCTCCAGTGGTAGCGAGATGGTTCAGCAGGGCCTCGTCCGACGAATACTCGGGGGGGCGGGGGAACTCCGGCAGGAAGTAGCGCTTCTCGAAGTCGAACTCGCACAGGTCGGCCACCACGGCGGTATTGGCGAGCGTATCCGGCCGCTCCGGAAACAGCGTCTGCATCTCGGCTTCCGACTTCACGTACGATTCCTGGCCGGTGAACCGAAATCGCTTGGGGTCGTCCAGATCGCTTCCGGTGCCGATGGCCAACAGCACATCGTGCGACTCGGCATCCTCCCGCTTGAGGTAGTGCGCGTCGTTGGTGGCGACCACCCCGATGCCGAGCTCCTGACCCAGACGCAGCATCCCCTCGGTCACCAGCCGTTCTTCCGGGATGCCGTGCTGCTGGACCTCCAGCCAGAACCCTCCCGGTCCGAAGGTCTGGCTGAACCACTCGGCGCTGCGCCTGGCTTCCTCGTATCTACCCTGCCGGAGATGGAGTGCCACCTCCCCCGACAGACACGCCGCCAGACACACGATTCCCTCGGAGTGGGCCGCGAGCACCTCACGGTCGATCCGGGGCCGGCGGTAGAACCCCTCGACAAAGCCGATCGAGGTGAGCCGGATGAGATTCCGGTAGCCGGTGCGATTCCTGGCGAGCAGGACGAGGTGGCTGTAGGGCGCGGGGGCTCCGGGAGGCTTCTCCCGGACAGTCCGGGGGCCGAACGCCAGGTACGCCTCGAAGCCGAGGATCGGCCGGATCTTCCGAGCCTTGGCGTGCTCGTAGAAGGTCCACGCCGCGTGCATGTTGCCGTGGTCGGTGACCGCCAGGCTGTCCATGCCGAGCTTCTTGACGTGCGCGACGAGGTCCGGGATCCGGTTGGCCCCGTCGAGCAGAGAGTATTCGCTGTGGGTGTGGAGATGGACGAAGGACATTTATCTCGATCAAGAGGCCGAGGGTCGAGAGTCTAGAGTCTACTCCGGCAGAGATCGCGGATTGTGAATAGACCTTCGACCCGTGACCCTTGACTACTTGGTTCTGGCTTCAAGCTCCCGAAGTACCTCGTCGAACGGCACACCGCGAGCCTGGAGGAGCACCAAAAGATGATAGAGGAGATCGGCCGCCTCGGACGCGAGACGTTCGTCGTCCTCCGAATTTGCCGCGACTACCACTTCCACCGCTTCCTCGCCCACCTTCTGCGAGGCCTTCCCGACACCCTGGGCCAGCAGCTCGGCCGTGTATGACCCCTTGGGGAGCTCGGCAGCGCGCTGAGCAATGGTTCTGGCTAGCCGGCTCAGCAGGTGTCCGCCCGGATCCTCCTCCACTGCGCTCTCACTGCCCAACCGCCCAGATGGCTCCCGCCCCGCTGCCCCGCCAAGCACCGAAGAGAAGCAGGTCCGCGTTCCCGTGTGGCAGGCCGGCCCGGTCTGTTCCACCCGATACAGGACGGTGTCGCCATCGCAATCGAGCCGTACTTCGACGATGCGCTGGACATGGCCGGACGTCTCACCCTTCTGCCACAGCGCGCCGCGGGATCTGCTGTAGTAGTGAGCCAAGCCGGTGGCGAGGGTTCGATCCAGAGCGTCCCGGTTGGCGAACGCGACCATCAGGACATCGCCGGAACGGCTTTCCTGGGTCACGACCGGC
>JBDTTD010000216.1:0-4366 GCA_039930805.1 Gemmatimonadales bacterium
GCCGCGGTCAGCAGCGCGGTGGAGAGGTAAATCGTCCGACGCAGTCGATCCACCTCCGCCCCCAGGTGCTGAGCTGGCTCATCGCCCAGCGCGATCAGGTCGAGTGAGCGGGCATGAAAGAGGATCAGGACGCCAGGGACTGCGGCATAGACGGTGAACACCGCGAGGGCTCGCCAGGATGCAGTGCCGAAGCCGCCCAGTAGCCACAGAAACGCGTTGCGGACCCCCGGCGCATCGGAGAGCACCATGACGGCGCTCATCAGGGCCCCGGCGAACGAGCCTACTACCACCCCGGAGAGGAGCAACACGTGGGGATCGAGACGCCGGCCAGAGACGAGGCTGAGCCGGTAGACCAGCGCCACGGCGCACAGGGCGCCGACGAAGGCCGCCACCGGCACTGCCCAGGCCCCCCCTGCCCGCGTGGCGATCGCGATCACCGCGCCAAGCCCGGCCCCGCTCGAGAGACCGAGGAGATATGGCTCGGCCAATGGGTTTCTGATCATGGCCTGCAGCGCCGCCCCACAGATTCCGAGGCTGCCACCAACGAGGAAGGCCAGTACCACGCGGGGAGCGCGTAAATCACGCACGATGCCGGAGGCCGGCGCGTTGGCGTGCCATAACCCGGACCACACCTCGCCCAGCGGGAGCGGTACAGCTCCCGCACTCAGGCCGACCAGAAGGCAGGCTACCACCACGAGTCCCAGTGACCAGATGCGCGTGGCCGTCACGGCCGCTCCCCCCGCAGCCTGGTGCCGAGCTGACGAATGGCCTCTGGGGCCCGAGGGCTGGGCCGGTTGAACTCGGAGCCGGTCACGTGGAGGAAGCGGTGTTCGCGCACCGCGCGTACGACTTGCCACTCGGGACGGCTGGCGAAGGCGGACGGACCCTCGACCGTGGTAAAGATCAGATCCGGATCACGCGCGGCCACTGCCTCGATGCTCACGACCCCGGAGGACGAGGTCACATCGGCGAAGAGGTTCTCCCCACCGGCGCGCTCGACCAGCTCGCTGAGGAAGCTTCCCCGCCCGATGGTCATGGGCGGTTGCTCCCACACGAGCAGCAGGACCTTGGGCCTCCGAGCCGCGGGCGGTCGGGTGGCGGAGGCCAGAGCGGTATCGAAGACAGCGGCCAGCGAATCGGCCGCCTTCTCCCGCCCGGTGAGCCGGCCGAGCATGCGTGCGACCCGCGGTACGCTACTCAAGGCGTCGGTGTTGATCCGGAGTGCCGGAACGCCCAGCTCCCGAAGCCGCCCGGCCACCGCGGCGTTCTGGCCGGAATTGTAGAGGACCACCAGGTCCGGCCGAGTGGCGATGACGGCTTCGATATTGGGCTTGATGCCGTCACCCAGATCGGGTACCGCCTTGGCAGCGGCGGGATAGTCGCAGTAGCTGGTACGCCCGACGACCACCGAGTCGGCCCCCAGGGCAAAGAGCAGCTCGGTCGAGGCGGGAATGAGGGAAACGACGCGGCGGGCCGGCGCAGCGAGCCGGACCGTGTCGCCCGCATCGTCTACTACGCTGATAGCCGTACGGACAACGGGGGCCGGGCGGCACGCGGCCCCGGCGATAAGTGCGGTGATCAGCAGGCGGAAAATCATATCGCCCATCTTCCTGGACTCGGAGGATGGGCGATGAGCGAGAGCCGATGAGGCTGCCGGGCACGCCACCAACCCTCCCCCGAGGGCTTCATGGTGGCACGAACGGCGAGGTCTCCTGACTTCGGGACTCCACTCGCCTTCCCGGTTTCCCAGTGGCGGTCTGAGTGGAGAGCCTGGCCTCGAGGGCCAGGTACCCGTTACAGTGGCGGGGCCGCGCCGGATTTGCACCGGCTTCCGAGTATCCCCGTTCGTGTTGTCTTCAGTTGTTCAACAGCGGCTAGTCTATTCGCTTGGCGCTCTCGCCGCAAGGGCCGCCTCCAGCTCGGCCTTCAACCGGCGTCGCTCAGTCTGATAGAAAATCCAATCCGCCGCCGGGGTTTCGCCCTCCCGTCCCAGGTAGCGCGCATCGAGCGCGGCGATCGCATCGAGCAGCTTGGCGGTAGAAAGCGCAGGTGCGCCAGGCAGTCTCGCCAGGAAATACCAGGCGGCTGCCACTAGTGCGAGGACAATGGCCGCAACGAGCGAAGGCAGCAACCACTTTGGAACACCGGCCAGTCCCGGGAGTGCGATTCGTAGAGTCCCGCCCGCCGGGACGCTACCAGTCCACCGCCGGAAGGAGCGTCCCTGGAGCACCTGGCTATCCGCGAGCGCCAGACTGCCCCCGCTCACCACGAGGTGGCTCTCTTCCGCCAGGACGTTCACCGATGACACTGCGTCGGGAAACCGGAGTTCGAGATTCTTCCGCCCGCCGGCAATCGCGTACTGGACGGTGATCTGCTTCTCCCCCGGAGCCAGCGGTGCCGCCACGAGGATCGAATCTCCCCGTCGGGTTACCGCTTCGGGTGAGACATCGCTCTCTCCCAGCTCGAGGCCGGTCGTCCCTCCCGGCAGCAGGCCGCTCCAGGAGGACCCGGCACTGTCGGGTGCCACGCGCGTACGCTCTCCGGCGTTGCGCAGCACCAGCAGGTCGAGGACGTTTCGGGAGCCGTCTTCGCCGGGCTGGGTGACCACCAGGTGTCTCGCCTCCAATGAGACCGGAGCAGTGCTGGAGGTATCGTACACGATGACCCGAATGGCAGTGTCCGGTTGCGCCCGGTCGGCCTGCAAGGGCGACGAGAAATACTCGATACCGGAGTGGCGCACGCTGACCAGATAGAGCGCGGAGGTGTCGGGGCGAAAGGAAAACCTGAACCGGCCACGCGGATCGGTTCGGGTGGAGTCCAGTGGTCCCTGCAACGCCCGCCCTACCTGGTGCAACACCACCCGGGTGCCGGCTACGGGCGTGGAGTCGCCCTTGAGCACTGCACCCCGGGCGGGGATGGTTTGCGCCGTGAGCGGGATGGAGAGGACGGAGATGACGGAGAGGACGGAGATGGCGGACAGGAAAGACGCGCGACATCGAGGGGACGCGGCTGGATGGCACCTCTCCGTCATCTCCGTCCTCTTTGGCTTCTCCGTCCCTCTACTACGGATTGAACTTCCCGAAGTCCTGCGGGTCCATCTTCTCGAGGTAGTCCTTCAGCTTTTCCGCATCGAGTGATGGATTGGGGGAGGGCTCGTCGGTCTCGACGCCGCTCTGGTCGAGCAGCTGGTCGCTGGTGAAGATCGGCGCCCGCATCCTGAGCGCCAGGGCAATGCTGTCCGAGGGGCGGGCGTCGACCTGGAAGACGTGGTCCTCACGCCGGATCAGCAGCTCGGCGAAGTAGGTGTTTTCCTTGACCGAGCTGATCACGACCCGGCGGAGTTCGCCCCCCAACCCTACCAGGATCTGCTTGAGCAGGTCGTGGGTCAGGGGGCGCTGGGCCTTCATCCCTTGCAGTTCCATCGCGATCGCGCTGGCCTCGGCCGGTCCGATCCAGATCGGGAGGACGCGGCTTCCGTCCTTCTCCCGCAGGATTACCACCGGCGTGTTGGTTGTTCGATCAAGGCCGAGATGCGCGACCGTTACTTCGATCATCGACTCATCCGCTTACGTCCCAGCATCCCAACTGGCCAGGTAGTGCACCTGCTCGGGGGTCAGCGTGTCTATGGCGATCCCCATGGCCTGGAGCTTTAGCCGTGCGATCTCCTGGTCAATTGCGGGCGGGAGGCGGTGGACCGCCTTGGCCATCTTGGCTGCGTCCTTGGCCAGCACCTCCGCCGCCAGGGCCTGATTGGCGAATGACATATCCATGACGCTTGCCGGGTGACCTTCGGCCGCGGCGAGGTTGATCAGCCGGCCCTCGCCCAGGACCATGATGCGCCGGCCCTTCACCATGAACTCCTCGACCATCTCCCGCACTTGACGGCGCGCGGAAGATATCTTGGCCAGGCCTTCGAGGTCGAGCTCGACGTTGAAGTGCCCCGAATTGCAGACGATCGCCCCATCCTTCATGGCCGAGAAGTGCTCCGGCCTGATCACGTGGATGTTGCCGGTCAAGGTGATGAAAAGATCGCCCACGGGCGCGGCGTCAGCCATCGCCATGACCTCGAAGCCGTCCATCCTCGCCTCGAGTGCCGGAAGCGGATCGATCTCGGTCACGACTACATGCGCGCCGGCGCCCCGTGCGCGGCTGGCCACCCCGCGTCCGCACCAGCCATACCCGGCTACGACGACCGTGCTTCCAGCGAGCAGGAGGTTGGTGGCGCGTATCACCCCATCGAGCGTGGACTGGCCGGTGCCGTAGCGGTTGTCGAACATGTGCTTGGTGTTCGAGTCATTGACCGCGATGATGGGGAACTGAAGGATCCCCTCCTTGGCCATGGCCTTGAGCCGGATGACGCCGGTGG
>JBDTTD010000217.1:0-4351 GCA_039930805.1 Gemmatimonadales bacterium
ATCGTCAGCCGAAAACCGAGAGGATCCGCCCCGGCGTCTGTCACATCCGGCAGGGCTCGAGCGTACCTCACCGCGGTATCGGCCCGTTGCCGGAGATCTTCCAGCGTTGAGCCATCATGGGCATGCCCGTATTCACGGGCGATGGCCACCTCTTGTGCCTGGTCCCGGCCATAGCGCGCGTATCGGTCGGGTGGGACCAACCCGTCCTGGTCGGTAAGGCGGGACTCGAGGTCGTAGGCCCGGCACGACACCAGCGCCAGCAACGCAACGCCAAAGGATCTGATCATTACATATCCCCGAGCTGAAGTCAGTACTCAGGCCTTCATCCCTATGCCCGAAAGTAATTCCGCGATGCCGAGAGTAGGAGGGTCACGAGAGGCCCGGCGCCCCGGGCGCTGGATCGGGTCACAGTACCTTCTGCTTGCGTTGCTTGCCGCCCATCCCTTGCAGCTGGCCGCTCAGGCCGAAGTAGCGGACTCCCTCCACCACCCAATGGTCCTTCGGTGGTGGCATGGGGCTATCGTGGCCGGCGGTCTCTCGGCTCTGATGCTTCTCGATGGGCCGAGTCAGCGCTTCTTCCAGGACAACCGCTCGACTGGTGCCGACAGTTGGGCCAGAGCGCTGCGTCGGGGCGGTCAGCCGGAGATCTACGGTACGGTGACACTGGGCCTGGTAGCGGCCGGCCTGATCAGTGGTAACCATGAGGTCACTCGCTCGGGCGGCCGGCTGGCAGCCACGCTCCTGCTTGCCGGCGGGACAGCGACGCTGGGGAAGCTGGCGCTGGGCCGGCCGCGGCCGAGCGAGAGCCTCGACGTCGATGGCTACTCGCCCTTCTCGGGTCAGGATGCGATGCCATCGGGACACACCACCATGGCGTTCGCGCTGGCTACCGCCCTGGCAGACGATATTCATCGGCCCTGGGCAACGGTTGGGCTGTATACCCTCGCCACCGGCGTCGGCTGGTCAAGAATGAACGACAATCGCCACTGGCTCACTGATGTGGTGGGGGGCGCTATCGTGGGCATCAGCTCCGCCAAGCTGGTGAACGGCCATTGGCGAATCTTCGGCCTGCATCCACCCAGCGTGCTGCTCGGGCCCGACCATGCCGGCCTGGCCTGGCGGGTGGAGTTCTGAGCTAGCTCCGATGAAGTCCGTCCCCCAGCCGGCGGCCCTGCGCCGGCACCTCGCACCCCGGCAGAAACTCTGGCTCAATTGGGACGGCGTCGGATGGAGCGGGTCCTCGGCGCGCCGGTGCTGGCCACTACCCGGGGGGGCGCCGCCCGCGGGCCCGGATTAGGTTGGGACTTCCTCCTACCCCAGGCCGTCATGCTGTCGCCTGCTCTCGCTGGTCTGGTTCTCGGCCTTCTGATCCAAGCTCCGGGTGGATTGAACCCGGTGGAAGCCCGGGGCTCACCCTCCGGCCCGTTGGTCGTATTCAACGCCGGCAGCCTGGCCAAGCCATTCAACGAGATGCTGCAGGCGTTCAAGGCGAAGCACCCCGGAATCGTTCCCGCGCAGGAGAACTCCGGCAGCCTCGAGGCGGCCCGCAAGCTGACCGAGCTCGGCAAGGTTCCCGACGTGATCGGGGTGGCGGATTATGGCGTCATTCCCAAGCTGCTTATTCCGCAATACGCCACCTGGTTTGCGACCTTCGCCCGGAACTCGATGGTTCTGATCTACACCGACCAATCGATCGGGGCCGATGAGATCAACGGGAAGAACTGGTGGGAGGTGCTGCTCCGGCCCAAAGTGCGGGCGGGCCGCTCCGATCCAACGCTGGATCCCAACGGCTACCGCACGCTGATGGTGTTTCAATTGGCCGAAAGGTTCTACCAGCAGCCGGGCCTGGCGAACCGTCTCGAGCGGGCGCACCCCCCCAAATACATCCGACCCAAGGAGGCCGACCTGACCGCGCTGATACAGGCCGGGGAGCTGGATTACTCCTGGTCCTATCTGTCTATCGCCAGGACGGCGGGGCTGCGCTACGTGAAGCTCCCGTCCGAGATAGACCTGGGCGACCCCAAGCTCGCCAACTGGTACGCGCAGGCCCAAGTACGGACCCCTGGTCCTCGGCGAGCTGCGATGGACTCGGTGGAGTTCCGGGGCGAGCCGATCGTGTATGCGCTCACCATCCCGACTGCTGCTCCGCATCGGCAAACCGCTCAGGCGTTCGTCCGATTCGTATTCTCTCCGGAGGGGCAAGCCATCCTCAAGCGGAACGGCTTCATGTTACTGGAGAAGCCGCTCCTGGGCGGACCCGGGAAGCCACCGGCAGGGCTGTTCTGATTATCTTTGCCGGACCCTTCCATCTCCGGTGAAGTGATGAGCGGCGCCTGGAACATCCCAATACCCCACAACGAGCCGGTGCTCAGCTATGCGCCGGGAACCTCCGAGCGCACCGCGCTCAAGGCGGCGCTCTCCGCCGTAGGCGGCCAGCTGGCCGAGATCCCGGTAGTGGTAGGCGGGCGCGAGGTTCGAAGCGGGACGACTCAGGACGTCGTGGCGCCCCATTGTCACCAGCGGGTATTGGCCAGGGTACACCAGGCCGACCGCAAGACCATCGACGCTGCCATGACGGCGGCGGTCGAGGCCCAGCGGGACTGGGGCAACTGGCGCTTCGAGGACCGGGCCGCCGTGTTCCTTAAGGCCGCGGAGCTGCTGGCCACGAGGCACCGGCAGCTGCTGAACGCCGCCACCATGCTGGGCCAGAGCAAGACCGCATATCAGGCCGAGATCGACAGCGCCTGCGAGCTGATCGACTTCCTCCGGTTCAACGTGCACTTCGCCGAGCGGATCTATCGGGAACAGCCGGATTCCTCGCCGGGCGTGTGGAACCGGATGGACCACCGTCCGCTCGAAGGCTTCGTCTACGCCATCACCCCGTTCAACTTTACCGCCATAGGCGGCAATCTTCCCGCCGCTCCCGCCCTGATGGGTAACGCCGTGGTCTGGAAGCCCGCCGCTACCGCCGCGCTGAGCAACTGGCACTTCTTCAAGCTGCTGGAGGAGGCGGGGCTGCCGCCGGGGGTCATCAATTTCCTTCCCGGCAACCCAATCGAGGTGAGTGACGCGCTGATCGCCGACCGGCGGCTGGCGGGCATCCACTTCACCGGCTCCACGGCCGTCTTTCAAATCCTCTGGAAATCGGTGGCGGAGAACCTGGAACGCTACGCGGGATATCCAAGGATCGTGGGCGAGACCGGCGGCAAGGACTTCATCCTGGCGCACCCCAGCGCGGACGTTGACGCGCTGGCTGTGGCGATGGTGCGTGGGGCCTACGAGTATCAGGGTCAGAAGTGCAGTGCCGCTTCCCGGGCCTATATCCCCGATACCCTGTGGCCGGCGGTGCGCGATCGGGCCGTGGCAATGATCGAGGACATCAGGATGGGGGATGTTACCGACTTCCGGAACTTCATGGGAGCGGTGATCGATCGGCGGGCGTTCACCAGGTTGAGGGATCATCTGGAGGCAGCCAAACGGGATCCGGGGGTGACAGTAGTGGCGGGAGGAGGCACCGATGATTCCGTGGGCTTCTTCGTTCAGCCCACGCTGCTCCAGGTCGAAGATCCCAGCTACCGTCTCATGTGTGAAGAGATTTTCGGTCCGGTCCTCGCGGCCCACGTCTATCCCGCAAAGCGCTGGCGGGAGACCCTCACGCTGGTGGACCAGACCAGCCCGTACGCCCTGACCGGCGCGGTGTTTGCGCGCGACCGCCAGGCGCTCGTCGAGGCGGATCGGGCCCTTCGCCACGCGGCCGGCAACTACTACATCAACGACAAGCCGACCGGAGCGGTGGTGGGTCAGCAGCCGTTCGGTGGTGCGCGCGCCAGCGGCACCAACGACAAGGCCGGCTCGGTGTTGAATCTGCTCCGATGGGTTTCGCCCCGCAGCATCAAGGAGACGCTGAGCCCGCCGCACGACTACCGCTATCCCTTCATGCAGGCAGAGTAGGCCGGCTTCAGGCTAGCGCCGCAATGAATTCGCAGCTCTCGGGCGCTGTCATGGTATTCACCGTGGCCCTCCTTGCCGGTTCACTCGGTCCAGCCACACCATGGCAAGGATCGGCGGTCGGCTACTCCGCCAGCCAGCTCGACTGCGCCCAGTTCCTGGAAATCGGTGAATCGAAGATTCTCACCGAGGCTGGTGGCCGGATACGCAACCAGACCTCCACCCGCCGCGGTGTATGGCAGTTCCGGGCCGCTGCCTTGAACGGCTACGTGGGTCTGGAAGGGTGGCTCGACTCCCTGGTGCTCACCCGGCGATCACCGGAGACGGCGATCAGTCCGGACACCGATGGACTGCTCGGCGGGCGCTACCGGGGGACCCTGGGTCGAACCGGGATCTACACCGG
>JBDTTD010000218.1:0-4319 GCA_039930805.1 Gemmatimonadales bacterium
CAGGACTTCCGGCCCTACGTCATCCTCGGCGCCTGCAACCCTCCGCTCGCCCACCGGGCCCTCTCGTCCGAGCTCGATATCGGCGTCTTCCTGCCCTGCAATGTTGTGGTGTACCAGGCCGAGGAGCGGGGGAAGAGCGTGGTGGCCGCGATCGACCCCGAGGTGTCGCTCGCGCGCAGCGGGAACGAGACGCTCCGCCCACTCGCCGAGGACGTGAAGGCCCGGCTTCGCCGCGTGCTCGATGCGGTGGTATCGTCGGAGGCAGCCGAGTAGGACCTCAGGCTGCTGGCCCACTCTCAGATTCCACGGGATCAATCAGGAGTGGCCATGCCTGTGGTGATGGTGGAGTCGGGATGTCCCCGATCTCCTGGTTGCGTGGCGGAACCGGAAAGGCTATGCTGCGATCCATGAGATGGAGGACGGAGATTTCCCTCGAATTGCGCGTAGGCGGTACCGGTCGGCTGCTGATGCTGATGCTCGGCGTTCTGAGCGTGCCGAGCGTGGGACTGACGGCAATGCAGCGCCCGCACTGTGCTCAGCACGGGCCGGCTGCAAGACATCAGGGGGTGCATTCTGGCGACAGGCATCAGATGCCAGAGCCACCTCGTTCGTCATCCTGGGAGAACGCAACCACACACGAATGCCCCCACTGTCCCGCCACGGACTGTGCCCGGGTTGCGCCCTGCACCACCTCATCTAATGCCGCGGTTTCCGTACCGTCCCTTGTGGTCACTCAGTCGCCGACCCACCGATTCATTCTGCGCAGAGTTCGGCACCAGCTCTACTCCGCAACCCACCAGCCACCAACCCCACCGCCGCAGCTGATCTCCTAGGGCCGGTTTTGCCCGGCAGCCACCTGGCTGGCTGGGAGCTTTACCACTAGGAGGATCAATCATGCTTAGTCTACGCACGGCCGCTGTGGGGGCCGGGCTCTGTACGTCCTTTGTCGGACCCCTGTCGGCACAGATCGATTACCGGAACCTCGATGACGACCGGCCGGTGGTCACCGAGGACGCTTACCCGGTAGAGCGCTACGCGTTCGAGTTCCTCGCGCCTTACCGCTTTGAGGCTGAGGCCGGCGGTGACCAACTCCACATAGCCGTTCCTGAGGCCGCTTACGGGTTAGCCCGTAACGCTCAGGTTGGCCTCAAGCTGCCGCTAGCCGCAGTGGACGGTGCCACGGGAACGGACTTGGGGCTCGCCGGGTTACGGGTTTTTGGGCTCTACAACTTCAACACCGAGAGCCGCTGGCTCCCTGCTCTTTCTCTCCGAGCCGATGCGACCTTCCCGGTCGGCTCCCTTGCCGGCGATGGCAGCCGTTTCGCCCTCAAGGCGATCGCCACCCGCAGCTGGGGCAGGATGCGGGCCCATCTCAACCTCAGCCGTGGGTTCGGCTCGGAGGATGCCCTCTCCGTTGCTGAGCCGCTGAGCCGCTGGAGCGGGAGTCTTGCGGTAGACCGCACGTTCTTTCGATCCAGCATCCTGCTCATCGGCGAGGTGGCCGTCTCCCAGGCGGTTCGAGACGCACCCACTGCGGTCAACACCTCGCTCGGAGGACGCTGGCAGTGGACTCCCACCCTGGTGCTCGATGCCGGGGTGACCCGCCGCCTCAGGTCAGACATCGGCCCCGACATCGCGCTCACGATCGGCCTTTCCCACGCTTTCGCGCTCCGGGGACTCATGCCCGCCGGCCCGCGGCAATCCCGGAGATGACCACGATGTCATTCAAAACCGGCAGCACCCTGCGCCTGTCTGTCGCCGCTCTTCTGCTCGGCATCGGCGCTAGCACCGCTACCGCTCAGGCGCAGCGCGACGAGCAGTTCTACTTTCCGGGCGGCTTCAACTGGCAGTTCCTGGCGAACTACCCGGAGGCGGCCCGGCTCTTTAACGCCTTCGATTACGGACATGCCGTGCTCTATGAGCGCCTGTACACCAAGCGCGGCAAGGCAGCGTCCGAGCTGGAGAAGGAGTATCGCTACCTCACCACCGATCTCCTGGTGCGTCCACCCCGATTCGCGGTGGCCGAGGAAGTGGTCATGCCCTCCTACGCCAAGCTCGCCTGGCGAGCCAAGATGATGTTCGACTGGGCCCACATTCTCCACCGCCAGGTCTACGATGCCTACGCCGATGAGCGTCTTACCCCGGTCCAGCGCGATACGCTGATCGAGCAGCTCACCGATTACTACCTGAGCAACCGGAAGTACGCCTTCACCGACAAACCCAAGTCCATGGCGCTCATGGATGAGCAGTATTTCAGTCAAACATTTCGCAAGGCATATCCCAAGTTCAACGGCCTGATCTGGGCCTATCACTGGCTCCAGGTGGGCCTGTATGAGCCTTACCTGGAAGGCCAAACCGAAGCGGAGCGAAAGGCGGGCGTGCAGGCAACCGTGGCGCGCTTCTGGTCCATGCTCGAGGACCCGCCCAGCCGCATGCCGAAGGTGATGCCGATGACCAGCGCCGTCGCACCAAGGTTCAGCGCCGCCCACCCGCGTGCGGCGGTGATTTTCGATAACCTCCACATGACACACGACATCATCTCGGACATTCTCACCGCCGACACGATTCCTCACGAGAAGAAAGGTCAGATGATCGAAGAACAGCTCGACAAGCTGCAGGATTCGACCCGGGACACGATGTCGCTCGAGGAATGGCGGATGATGGCCGACCACATGGGCGGAGTCGAGGTGATGGGCGGACGAGCCACCCGGCTCGTCGAGCTGGTGCAAGCCCCCGCCGCCTCGATGACGGAAAGCGGAAAGATGCCGGCCATGCCCGGTATGGCGCCGGACAGCGGCGGCATGTCCCATGATATGGGGCAGATGGATCAGCCGATGAAGGGGATGGCGCACGATTCCATGTCACCATCGATGGGGGAGCACAGGTCGGCGATGATGGCCCTGCACCAGCGTATGATGGCCGACCCGGTGATCCGGCAGCGCATGATGGCAGACAGCGTCATGCGCCGGCTGATGACCCAGATGATGGATTCGGCGGGGGCAGCCGGGAAGCCTGGTGCTCCAAAGCCGCCGGGCGCAAAGAAGCACGAGGGCCATGGTGAGCAGATGAAGGAGCCGAGTGGCCCCAAGCCTCCGCGAGTCAAGCCGCCGGCTCCAGCCCCCCAGCCAGCCAAGCCCGACTCGTCAGCCATGCCCTCCCACGATCAGCACTCCACCAGGGCAGTGGCCGCGCCCGGGAGGGCAACGTGAACTGGTGGCCCATGCATAGTTGGCACCCCGTCATGGTTCATCTCCCACTCGTCGGTCTGGTGCTCGCCGTTGCCTTCGATCTGGTTGCAGCACGAAACAGGTTGCCCCATTGGCGGGTGGCGGCCAGCGTGCTGTGGTGGGTAGGGCTGCTGGGCGCCGCGGTCGCGGTCACCACGGGACTCCTGGCCTATGGCCGGGTAGAGCACTCTGACCCAGCGCATGTGGAGATGACCCTCCACCGGAATCTGGCACTGGCCGCCGTCGCCGTGCTGCTTGCCACGGCCCTGTGGCGCTGGCGCCGCCCATACTCCCGGGGTGCCGCAGTACTCGGGCTCATCGGCGCCGGGATCCTGGGTGGCGTGGGATACCTGGGAGGAGATCTCGTCTACCGCCACGCCCTCGGTATTCCCACTGGGACACTGGGAGTGATCGCCCGGGAGCGGGGTGGGACCATGAAGGAGCATGCTGAAGACAGTACGCGCCCGGATACTACCGTGGATACTACGACGGAACACCACCACTGAGTCAACCTATTCAAGGGAGAGCTGCCGTGACCCATCAATCCTCCACCGGAATCTCGAGCGAGATGCAGCAGTGTATCGACGAGTGTACCCGCTGCCACAACGTCTGTCTGGCGACGGCAAGCCATTGTCTCGAGCTCGGAGGCAAGCACGCGGACCCGGCGCATATCGGACTGCTGTTGGACTGTGCTGAAATCTGCCAGACTAGCGCGAACTTCATGCTACGAAGCTCGGAGCGCCATGGGCTCACCTGTCGCATCTGCGCGAACATCTGCGGCGCCTGCGCCGAGTCCTGCAATCGCATGGGCAAAGGTGACGAGATGTTGGCGCAGTGCGCGGAGGAGTGCCGCCGATGCCAGCAGTCGTGCGAGCGGATGGCGGCTTAAGTTCGCAGGAGTGCAGGGTGGTCGGACTAGGAGGTGCAGAATGCCATGGGGCGGACCGGCTGCTGCCGACCCGCTCCCTATCGCTGGTTTCGCGCGTCCCCAGCTCCGAGCCCAGTTGGCGCAGTTCGAGGCGGACGTGGTCAACGTGGGGTCCAGGGCGATCTAGCGCGCGGGGGCATCGCGGGACGACCAATGGATGGCAC
>JBDTTD010000219.1:0-4317 GCA_039930805.1 Gemmatimonadales bacterium
CAGGGTCAGCCGAACCGTGGTCATCGACCCGGTTCCGAGACCGACGGCGGCATTACCGGCCGGGTGGTGGGGGCGAAATAGAAGAAGAGGCCAATTCCCCCGAGGATGAGCGCGGCCACGACAAGCCACCGGATCAGCTCCGAGCCGCTCACTTCTACCCGATCGTGATCCATGAGGTGCCTGGTGAGGGAAGAGTTCAGCTTAAGCCGGAAAAAGGTTAACTTAATCGAACTCTAAATCCTTCAGTAAGAGGACGCGCGTGCGACGAGACAAGCGGCTGAGCAAGACCCAGATCCTTCTCTGGAGCACGTTCGGTGTGGGCACCGGCCTGCTGGCCGGCCTGGCGCTGGGCGAATGGGTTGGCGGGGTGAACCAGACCCGCGTCCGCCGAGTGGCCGGGCGCCTGGGATCCAGCCTGGGGGGGCTACACCACACCTCGGCCGCATCGGCCCGCGCCGTCGAAACCGCTCTCGGGTCCGAGAAGCGGCTGACCGGCTGTGCTATCCAAGTGGTGCCGATCAGCCGCAGCAGCGTCGAGCTCCGAGGCTGGGTGGGAGACCGCCCGGCCCGTACCCTGGCCGCCCGCGTGGCCTGCGCGGTGCCCGGCGTAGAGACCGTAATCAACAGCATTCTGGTTCGCGGCGAGGACGATCGGGTCAGCCCCGGCGGCAAGCGCGTGACCGACCAGAGCGCATGAGCGAACCGCTCGCCCCGCAGTACAATCCATCCACGATCGAGTCCGAGCTCTACCGCTGGTGGACCGAGCGGGGACTCTTCGCGCCCGAGTCCCAGGCCCCGGGATCTGGCGAGCCTTACGTGATCCAGATGCCACCGCCCAACGTCACGGCGGTCCTGCACATGGGCCACGGCCTCAACAACACCGTGCAGGACGTGCTCATCCGGTTTGAACGCATGCGGGGACGGCGGGCTCTCTGGGTTCCCGGAACCGACCATGCGGGCATCGCCACCCAGAATGTGGTCGAGCGCGAGCTGGCGCAGGAGGGTTTCACCCGGTTTGACCTGGGTCGTGACGCGTTCGTTGAGCGGGTATGGGCCCACGTACGCGAGACGGGGGCAGCCATTCTCGATCAGCTGAAGGCCATTGGCAGCTCCGCCGACTGGTCACGCACGTACTTCACACTCGACGAGGGACTCTCCCGGGCGGTGCGGGAGACATTCGTCCGCCTCCACGAGGAAGGCCTAGTCTACCGCGGACACTATATCATCAACTGGTGCCCGCGCTGCCTGACCGCCCTATCCAATGAGGAAGTGGAGAAGGAGGAGGTGGAAGGCCATCTCTGGCACCTTCGGTATCCCCTGGCAGATGGCAGCGGGCACATCACGGTCGCCACGACCCGGCCGGAAACGATGCTGGGCGACACTGCGGTAGCAGTTCATCCCGACGATGAGCGTTACCACGGCCTGATCGGCGGCGAGATTCGACTGCCACTGGTCGACCGGCTGATCCCGATCGTGGCCGACGAGGCGGTTGACCCGGCCTTCGGATCGGGAGCGGTCAAGGTCACTCCGGCGCACGATCCCGCCGACTTCGACATCGGCCGCAGGCACTCGCTCGCCAGCATCGATGTGATGACGCCGGAAGCCCGGATCAGCCTGGCCGCCCCGGATCGTTTTCAGGGACTGGACCGCTACGAAGCCCGGCGTCGGGTCGTGGCGGAGTTCCAGTCCGCCGGGCTGCTTGACCGGGTGGAGGCGCACCGGCACGCGGTGGGTCACTGCTACCGTTGCAATACCGTGATCGAGCCGCGCCTGTCAGACCAGTGGTTCGTACGGATGGAACCGTTGGCAAAGCCGGCGCTCGAGGCCTATCGCAACGGCACGCTTCGGTTCGTACCGGAGCGCCGGGGCGACGACTACTCATCCTGGCTCGAGGGGATCCGGGACTGGTGCATCTCCCGGCAGCTCTGGTGGGGTCACCGCATCCCGGTGTGGTACTGCGACGCCACCGGCTGCGGCAGGGTCAGCGTGAGCCGGCAGGACCTCAGCGCCTGTCCCGGGTGTGGCGGTCCGGTTCGACAGGATGAGGACGTACTGGATACCTGGTTCTCCTCCTGGCTGGTGCCGTTCTCCAGCCTCGGCTGGCCCAATCGCACACCCGATCTCGACACCTACTATCCCGGCCACACGATGGTGTCGGCGCCCGAGATTCTCTTCTTCTGGGTAGCGCGCATGATCATGTCGGGATTGCACTTCATGGGCGAGGTCCCGTATACCGACATCTATCTGCACGGAACCGTTCGCGACACGCAGCACCGGAAGATGTCGAAATCCCTGGGGAATGGGATCGATCCGCTCGAGGTGGTGGAGCGATACGGCGCCGATGCCCTGCGCTACTCGCTGATCTCGGGAATGTCCGTGGGCACCGACGTGATCCTCGATCCCCAGGACCTCGAATCCTCTTTCGCGCCGGCGCGCAACTTTGCCAACAAGCTGTGGAATGCCGGGCGCTTTATTCTGTCGAACCTCGAGAGCGCCACCCGGCCGCTGGCCGGGCCTCACGCCGCCGCGGTGCGTCGCGCGGAGCTCACTCTGGCAGATCGCTGGATCATCGCGCGCTGTGACGCTACGGTAGTGGAGGCGACGCAGGCCTACGAACGATTCAGGCTCAACGAGGCCGCAGCCGCGGTGTATCGGTTCATCTGGAGCGATCTCGCCGACTGGTATATAGAACTGGTCAAACCCAGACTGTACGGCGATCAGCCAGGCGGGGACGTCGCGCGGGCGGTGGTGGTGCAGACGTTCGATGTCGCCCTGCGTCTCCTGCACCCGGTAATGCCGTTCATCACTGAAGCGCTCTGGCGCCGCTTCCCCGGAAGGGCGGAGACCGCCTCGATCTCGGTTGCGCCCTGGCCTCGCCAGGATCAGCGAGCACAGGACCCCGACGCCCTCCGCGACTTTGGACTGGTGCAGGAGCTCATCGGAGCCATTCGCGGCATCCGGGCGGAGTATGGCGTACAGCCGGGCCAGGTAGTGCGCGCCGTGGTCAGCGGCAGCGACGGATCTACCGCGGCGTTGAAGCAGGAGCGCGCCACCATCGTTCGGCTGGCCAAGCTCTCGGCCGTGACCTTTGCCCCGAACCAGGAGCGGATCGGGGGCCACGCGGTCCTCTCCAACCGCACCGCCGTGTTCATCCCGCTGGGCGAGGCCATCGACATCGGTCGTGAGTGCAGCCGACTGGGCACCGAGGCCGAGCGGCTGCTGCGTCTGGTGGAATCGCAGGAGAAGAAGCTAGGGAACGAGCAATTCGTCTCCCGTGCTCCAGCCGAGGTAGTGGACCGGGAGCGGGAGAAGCTGACCACCTGGAAAGAGCAGGCGGGGGTGTTGTTGAAGAAGAGAGAGTTGTTGGGGTGCAGCTAAGACGGGGCCGCGGGGCCGCGGGGCGGCGGGTCAGTAAGAGCCACACACCCTGGGGCAGCACTTGGTGTGCTTTTACTGCCCTGCTGCCCATCTGCCCCGCTGTCCTACTGGCCTGCGCCCGCATCGAGCCCCCACCGGGAGGACCGCCGGACGCAGCGCCCCCGAGACTCATCGCCACCAGGCCGGACTCCTTCGCGAATCTGACGCCGTTCAAGGGAGTGGCCGAGTTCCAGTTCGACGAGGTCGTGTCCGAAGGAGGCACGCCCAATCGGGGTGAGGGGACCGGCGGTCTCGAGCGCCTCGTCATCCTTTCGCCCAGCACCCGAATCCCGGACGTCCGGTGGCGGCGGAACCGGATCACCGTCCGCCCCCAGGAGGGCTGGCGGCCGAACCGGGTGTACCGGGTCGAGCTCCTTCCAGGCGTGACCGATCTCAGAAGCAATCGGAGCGAGGAGGGGGCGGTACTCACCTTCACCACCGGCGCGCCCCGTCCCCAGACCACGCTCGAGGGCCAGGTACGGGATTGGTCCACCAGTCGGCCGGCAGCGGGTGCCCTTGTGATCGCCTCCCTGCTCCCGGATAGCCTCCCGTATCGAGGAGTGGCGGATTCCAGCGGCCGGTTTACCCTGGGACCGCTCCCCCAGGGCGACTACCTCGTGAGCGGCGTGCTCGACCAGAACAGCGATCACCGGCAGGATGCGCGCGAAGCCTACGATACCGCCCGGGTGGCACGAGGCAAAACATCGGTAGGTGAGCTCTGGGCCTTTGTGCACGACACAACACCGCCACGCATTCAAATGGTCACGGTGGACGACAGCGTGAGGGCCACCGTCACCTTCGCGCAGAAGCTTGACCCCCGTCAGCGCCTGAGTGCCAGGGACGTTCGCCTCCGGCTGCTGCCGGATTCGACTCCCGTCGCCGTGTTATCGATTCTGCCCC